>NZ_JBSGBN010000019.1:0-96771 GCF_053601275.1 Streptomyces sp. NPDC004752
GGCGCAGGGGTCGGGCGCGGGTGGCTCCGCCGCCGGTCGCGTCGGCGGTCCGGGGGCGGGCGGTGCGGCTTCCGCCGGGGGCCCGGGCGCGGGTTCCGGCGGGCCCGGGTTCGGGGCCGGCAAGGCCGCCGCGGCCCGTGCCGCCGCGGCGCAGGCCGAGGGCCGGGCGGGCGCCGCGGCCCAGGTCGCCGCTCCCGCCGCTCCCGCCGTGCCGCAGCAGTCCACCCCCGTCACCAGCGGGCCCGGCGGCGGGCAGTCCTCCTGGGCGCAGCAGGTGCACCAGCTCGCGGGGGCCGGCGACGAACAGTCCGTGGCGCCGTGGAAGCCACCCGTGGAGGACCCCTTCCAGGCGATGGCGCGGCGGCAGGCCGCGGCCCGGCCCGCGGCACTCGGCAAGCGGCTGGCGGCCCGGCTGATCGACACCGTGGCCGTCGGCGCCGTCACCGCGGTGGCCGCCGTGCCGCTCGGTGCCAGGGCGGCCGACCACATCCAGGAGAAGATCGACGCGGCCAAGCTCTCCGGCCGCACGGTCACGGTCTGGCTGCTCGACGGCACGACGGGCACCTACCTCGGCAGCGTCATCGCGGTCCTCCTCCTCGTCGGCGTCCTCTACGAGGTGCTGCCCACGGCCAAGTGGGGCCGCACGCTGGGCAAGCGGCTGTGCGGCCTGGAGGTGCGGGACATCGAGGGCCATGAGCCGCCGGGCTTCGGCGCGTCCCTGCGGCGCTGGCTCGTGCACACGGTCCCGGGTCTGCTCGGCATCGGGGTCATCGGCTTCGCGTGGTGCCTGTTCGACCGTCCCTGGCATCAGTGCTGGCACGACAAGGCGGCCCACACCTTCGTGGCGGGCTGACCGAGGGCCCAAGAGCCTGTCGTCACGGGAATGTGACGACAGGCCCTACGCCCGTTGCGGGAGGCGCGGATCCGCCGTAGGGCCTCGGTGATCCCGTACTCCGGACAGCCGCCCGCCGGATGCGGAACCGGGCGGTCCGCGGTCCACTCGGGCCATGAGCAGTGAACCGCCCCCCGGCTCAGGACAGCAGCCACCGGAAGAAGACCCGTTCAGGAAGCCGCCCCCGTCCGGTCCAGGGTCGGGCACGCCCTACGACACCCCGCACGGCGGCCAGGGCCGACAGCCGACGCCCCCGGGCGGTGGGGGAGAACAGCCCCCGCCCCAGGGCGGCGAAGGCGGGCAGCCCCCACCGGAGGGCGGCGCGGGCGGCGAGCCGCCACCGCCCTCCGGCGGACAGCCGCCACCGCCCTCCGGCGGACAGCCGCCACCGCCCTCCGGCGGCGAGCAGCCTCCGCCCTACGGTGGTCAGCAGCCCCCGCCCCACGGAGGTGAGCAACCCCCGCCCCACGGCGGCGGGCCCTACGGAGGCGCCGGTGGGCCCGCCGACCCGCTCGCCGGCATGCCCCCGCTCGCCGACAGCGGCAAGCGCACCCTCGCCCGCATCATCGACCTGATCCTGGTCGGCATCGTCGTCTGGCTGCTCACCTGGGCCTTCGGGGTGCGCGAGTACCAGATGAACGGCGACAAGGTCGAGGTCGGCAAGTCGTTCGCGCAGTCGCTGATCGCCGCCGTGCTCTACATCGCCTACGACACCATCCTGATCTCCAGGACGGGCCAGACCCTGGGCAAGAAGTGGCTGGGCATGCGCGTGGCCAACCTGGACAACGGCGCCACGCCCTCCGTGCAGACCTCGCTGGTCCGCGCGCTGGTGCTGTGGATCCCGTTCGCGTTCTGCTGCGCCTGCATCTGGACCGCGATCTGCGGCGGTTGGAGCTTCTTCGACCGGCCCTACAAGCAGGGCCTGCACGACAAGGCCGCCAAGACGGTGGTGGTCAGCACCGGGTGAGCCCGGCGGGCCGCACGAGCCGCCGGGGGACGACAGCAGTCGGCGGGTCCATAACCCTCACGGACCCGCCGACTTCGTGTGTCACTCAGCGAGCGGTGGGCTCGCGCACGGGCTCGGCCACGGCGGTCACCGGCTTGCGCGGCGCCGGCACCACCCGCTCGGCGGTGGTCGGCGTCCCGGCCGTCGGGGCGACCGTACGAGACTTGGGCAGGGGGACCGTCAGGGCGACCAGCAGCCCCAGGGCGAGCGACGCGAGGGCGATCACGGCGATCCCCACTCCCGAACTCGTCTGCGACAGCAGCAGCATGGCGAGCGTCGAGAAGATCACGGTGCATGAACCGTAGGCGAGCTGTGCGGCAGTCGGACGAGGCATGGCAATCGTGTCCTCGGAGGATATTGGGGGTGAGGCGGGTAAGCGACCTGGCTTTTCCGCCGACTTCCGGGCGTTCCACATTCGACTCTATTCGCGTGCATGCCCGAGCGGAACGGCCGGTAAGCATGGCCTAACTCACGGTACCGGTGCACAGGGGGCGCACGGAGTCATGCGTCCAGCAAGTGGAGGGTCTCATGCGCCGGTTGGGTATGCCACAGGCATCCTCGTCGAACGGCGGCCACGCATAGTGTAGTTGTCCTGCTCAAGTCAAGATCTGTCTTTTCTCTTGAACCTCTAGTCAAATGTCGTCACTTGACTACACGCGTTGATCAGGCGCGCACGGACCCGTCAAGCCCGGGACCACCTTTCCCGTGCGCGGCGACGCGGGGGAGGAACTCAAGTGACCAGCAGACCCTGGACGTTCAGAGTCGCCGCGGTCGGTGTTGCGCTCGCGGCGGCCTCGGCCACGTTCGCGACGTTCGCCGTCGCGGAGGCGAGCACCACCGCCGCGTCGGCTGCCGCGACCCGGCACGACCCGGCCCCGGTGAAACAGGAGACGCACAACCTCGACGGCCCGCTGAGCCGGACCCAGGAGGCCCAGCGTCAGGAGGCCCTCAACCAGGTCATCGCCGGCAAGGCCCAGGTGAAGGACCGCGACGGTTCGAAGGTCGTCCGGCTCGACCGCGGGAGGGGCGACGGCAAGTACGTCGAGTTGGGCCGCGAGAAGACCGACAAGATCTTCACGATCCTGGTCGAGTTCGGCGACCAGGCCGACCCCCGGTACGGCGGCTCCGCCGGCCCGCTGCACAACGCGATAGGGGCGCCGGACCGCACCAAGGACAACAGCACCGACTGGAAGTCCGACTACAACCAGAAGCACTACGAGGACCTCTACTTCGGCACCGGCAAGGCCACCGAGTCGCTGAAGAAGTACTACGAGAAGCAGTCCTCGGGCCGTTACTCGGTGGACGGCGAGGTCTCCGACTGGGTCAAGGTCCCCTACAACGAGGCCCGTTACGGCAACAACGCGTGCGGCTCCAGCACCTGCTCCAGCGTCTGGGACGTCGTCCGCGACGGTCTGAACGCCTGGGTCGCCGACCAGAAGGCGGCCGGCCGCTCCGACGCCGACATCAAGGCGGACGTGGCCCAGTACGACCAGTGGGACCGCTACGACTACGACGGCGACGGCGACTTCAACGAGCCCGACGGCTACCTCGACCACTTCCAGATCGTGCACGCCGGTGAGGACGAGTCCGCGGGCGGCGGCGCTCAGGGCGAGGACGCCATCTGGGCCCACCGCTGGTACGCCTTCGGCACCGACGCCGGCGCCACCGGCCCCGACCACAACAAGCTCGGCGGCACTCAGATAGGCAACACCGGCATCTGGGCCGGTGACTACACCATCCAGCCGGAGAACGGCGGCCTGGGCGTCTTCGCCCACGAGTACGGCCACGACCTCGGACTGCCGGACGAGTACGACACCGCGGGCGGCGAGAACTCCACCGGTTTCTGGACCCTGATGTCGGCCGGCTCCTGGCTCGGCCGGGGCCAGGAGGCCATCGGCGACCTGCCCGGCGACATGAACGCCTGGGACAAGCTCCAACTGGGCTGGCTCAACTACGACGTGGCGAAGGCCGGCCTCACGTCCTGGCACAAGCTGGGCCTCGCCGAGTACAACACCAAGTACCGGCAGGCGCTGGTCGTCGCGCTCCCCGACAATGCGGTCACGACCGAGATCGTCACCCCGGCGCAGGGCTCGACGCAGTGGTGGAGCGGCAGCGGTGACAACCTCAAGAACACGCTGACCCGTTCCGTGGACCTGACCGGCACGTCCTCGGCCGCGCTGACCCTGGACGGCTGGTACGACATCGAGGCCGGGTACGACCACCTCTACACCGAGGTGTCGACCGACGACGGCGCCAACTGGACCGCGCTCGACGGCACGGTGGACGGCGGGCCCATTCCGCGCGACGCCAGCGACAAGCCGGCCCTGACCGGCACGATCGACGCCTACCAGAAGCTGTCGTACCCGCTGGATGCCTACGCGGGCCAGAAGATCCAGCTGCGCTTCCGCTACCAGACCGACGGCGGGGTGGCGCAGAAGGGCTTCGCGGCCGACCGGATCGCCGTGACCGCGGACGGTGCGACGGTCTTCTCGGACGACGCGGAGAGCGCGGACGCGGCCTGGACGGCGAACGGCTTCTCCCGGGTCGGATCGTCGTTCACCAAGGACTACAAGCAGTACTACATCGCCGAGAATCGCCAGTACGAGTCGTACGACAGGACGTTGCGGACCGGCCCGTACAACTTCGGCTTCTCGACGACCCGTCCGGGCTGGGTGGAGCATTACCCGTACCAGAACGGCCTGTTGATCTGGAAGTGGGACACCTCCCAGCAGGACAACAACACCGGCGCCCACCCCGGTACCGGTCTGATCCTCCCGGTCGACTCGCACCCGGGCGCCCTGCGGTGGACCGACGGCACGCTGATGCGCAACCGCATCCAGGCATACGACTCGACGTTCAGCCTGGAGCCCACGGACGGCATCACGCTGCACAAGGCGGACGTGCCGACCGTGATCAAGCCGTCGAGGGGGGTGCCGGTCTTCAACGACCACACCAGCACGTACTACGACCCGGCGAACCCGGCCGGCGGTGTGAAGATCACTGACACCAACACCAAGATCAAGATCGCCAGGCAGGCGTGGGACGGCTCGACGATCGAGATCGAGGTCGGTCCCGCAGTGAAGTAGTTTGCATCCTCGCAGGTCAGAGGCGTATCGGCGGCGGCCCCTTGGCGGGTCGCCGCCGATCGTGTTTAGGTGCGTCCTGTGGCGCTCTTATTGACACCGGCTGACGCCGACCAAAAACGGGGATGTGACTGAATGGCCGCAGGAGGTTTCTGCAAGCTGCCGAACGGCACGGTGGTGGTGGCACTGAACCTGCCCAGCCCCACCGCCGACGGCTCGTCCGCGGGCCCGCCCACGTGCGGAGTGCGGGTGCTGGTGCACGCCCACAACCGGGCGCGGGCCCTGACCCGGCTGCGCAACCTGGGCATGCGGGCGGTCTATCTGCGTGGCAATGCGGCCCCGCCGACCCCGGACGAGATCACGGCGGTCCTGCACCATCCGGACGGCCTGATATGGCGTACCGCCCCCGCCGCGGACGTCACGACGGCGGAGCTGACGACCGAGCTGTGGCACCCGATCAGGGCCCTCCTACGCCCTAGCGCTCCGCTGGGTGGGGCGGGGTTGGGGCGGTGATTTTGTGCGGGGGCGCGCTGCTGGGTTGGGTGTGATCGGGTTGTTGGTTGGGTGCGGGTGGGTTGTGGCTGGTCGCGCAGTTCCCCGCGCCCCTTTGGGGTGCTGTTGGGTCGCTTCGCTGGGTGGGTTGTGATGTGCCGGTGTCGCGGCTCTGTGCGCGGTTCCTCGCGCCCCTTCAGGGTGTGGTCCAGCGCTTTGTTGGGGCTCGGCTAGGTGGAGGGGGGCTGGACGAGGGGTTTGCCGGTGAGGGTTGCGCCTGCTTTGCGTAGGTCTTCGATCGCGCGTTGGGTCGTTTGCTCGGCCACTCCGGCGGTCAGGTCCAGCAGGACGTGGGTGCGGAAGCCCTCCCGTACGGCGTCCAGGGCGGTGGCGCGCACGCAGTGGTCCGTGGCGATGCCCACCACGTCCACCTCGTCGACCTCCCGCGCCCTGAGCCAGTCGGCCAGGGACACCCCGTTCTCGTCGGCGCCCTCGAAGCCGCTGTAGGCCGCCGCGTACGCCCCCTTGTCGAAGACGGCGTCGATCGCCCCGGAGGCGACCGCGGGGGCGAAGTTCGGGTGAAAGCCCACGCCCTCCGTACCGGCGACGCAGTGCGCGGGCCAGGAGTCCACGTAGTCGGGGTTGTCGGCGAAGTGGCCACCGGGCGCGATGTGGTGGTCACGGGTCGCCACCACATGCCGGTAGCCCGCCGTGGCCTGGCCGATCAGCTCCGTGATGGCGGCGGCCACATCGGCACCCCCGGCCACGGCCAGGCTGCCCCCCTCGCAGAAGTCGTTCTGCACGTCTACGACGATCAAGGCGCGGCGCATGGTCGTGTCCTTCGACTGGCGGTCCCCCCGGCTCCCGGAGCCCGGGGGAGGGAAGCTATGAGCCTAGAGACTTCGGCGGCGGTACGGGAGGGGGTCGTCGGGGGCGGGCGATGGCGATCCCGCTCTAGCCGGCCGACCGTCCCGGGACATACTCCGTCGGAATGACGGGTTCCCCGCGCGACAGCTGCGTAGCGGACAGCGGCAGATCGGCGCGGGCGGCGGCGTGCCGGTCGCGCACGACGTCCAGCGGCTCGCGGGCCACCACCTCGCCGGCCTTGACCAGCTCGACCAGGAGCTGCCGCTCGACCAGATCCGCGGGCACCGGCCCGATGCCGATGACCTCGGCCTGCGCCACCCCTTCCGCGTCCAGCCGCCGGGCGGCCCACTTGCGCCCGCCGATGGAGGTCTTGCCGCCGGTGGACCGCTTGGCCACCGGCACCAGCGGTGCCCGCGGGTCGGTCGACTCGGCGCGCGCCACCAGCTTGTAGACCATCGAGCAGGTCGGATGCCCGGAGCCGGTGACCAGCTGGGTGCCGACGCCGTACGCGTCCACCGGGGCGGCGGCGAGCGAGGCGATGGCGTACTCGTCCAGGTCCGAGGTCACGACGATCTTCGTGTCGACGGCGCCCAGCTCGTCCAGCTGCTGCCGCACCCGGTGCGCGACCAGCAGCAGGTCACCGGAGTCGATGCGCACCGCGCCCAGCTCCGGCCCGGCGACCTCGACGGCGGTCCGGACGGCCTCGGCGACGTCGTAGGTGTCCACCAGCAGCGTGGTGCCCCGCCCGAGCGAGTCCACCTGGGCCCGGAAGGCGTCCCGCTCGCAGTCGTGCAGCAGGGTGAAGGCGTGGGCGGAGGTGCCCACCGTCGGGATGCCGTAACGGAAGCCGGCCGCCAGATCGGAGGTGGTGGCGAAGCCGCCTATATAGGCCGCGCGCGCGGCGGCCACGGCGGACAGCTCATGGGTGCGCCGGGCGCCCATCTCGATCAGCGGCCGGCTCCCGGCGGCCGAGGCCATCCGGGAGGCCGCGGCGGCGATCGCCGAGTCGTGGTTGAGGATGGACAGGACCACCGTCTCCAGGAGCACGCACTCGGCGAACGACCCCTCGACCCGCAGCAGCGGCGAGCCCGGGAAGTACACCTCGCCCTCGGGGTAGCCCCAGATGTCACCGCCGAAGCGGTAGCCGGACAGCCACTGGAGGGTCTCCTCGTCGACGATCTGCCGCTCCCGCAGGAAGCCGAGGACGCCCGCGTCGAAACGGAAGTTCTCGACCGCGTCCAGGACGCGCCCGGTGCCCGCCACGACGCCGTAGCGGCGCCCGTTCGGCAGCCGTCGGGTGAAGACCTCGAACACGCTGCGCCGCCCGGCGGTGCCCGCCTTGAGGGCCGCCTGCAACATCGTCAGCTCGTACTGGTCCGTGAAGAGCGCGGTGGACGGCACGTCCACCGGGAGCCCAAGGTCCGCTGTGTCCATGGCTTCGCATGCTACCCCCATTTCGTCAGTGTGACGATTTTTGCCGGGCGTGGCAGCATGGCCATGTGACGTCACCCGCGCCCGTAGAGATCGAACGCACCGAGTCGGCGGAGGAGGTCTTCGCCGTACCCGAGCCCGACGTCCCCTGGGTCACGATCGTGCACAACGACCCGGTCAACCTCATGAGCTATGTGACGTACGTCTTCCAGGCGTACTTCGGCTATCCCAAGGACAAGGCCACCAAGCTCATGCTCGACGTCCACCACAAGGGCCGGGCGGTCGTCTCCAGCGGCAGTCGCGAGGAGATGGAACGCGACGTGCAGGCCATGCACGGCTACGGTCTGTGGGCCACCCTCCAGCAGGACCGGAAGTAACGACCCCACCGATGCCAGGACACTTCGAACCGCTCCCCGGCGGCGGCGCCGCCGTCGCGCTCGACGACGTCGAGATCTCCATCATCCGGTCGCTGGCCGTCCAGCTGCTGGAACTGATCGGCCCCGGCCCCGCCCCGGACGCCCCCGCCGACCCGCTCGCCGAGCTGTTCGCCGAGGGCCCCAGCGAGCCGCCCGACGACCCGGTGCTGCGCCGCCTCTTCCCGGACGCCTACAGCGACCCCGAGCGGGCGCCGGACTCGCCCGAGGAGGCCGAGGAGCGGCAGGCGCACTCCGCCGAGTTCCGCCGCTACACCGAGAACGACCTACGGGCCGGCAAACGGGAGAACGCCCTCGCGGTGATCCGCGCCCTGGACGCGCTGGCCGCGGCGGGGGAGGGCGGTGCGGTCCTCAAGCTGTCGTCGGGGGAGTCCCGGCAATGGCTGGGTGCGCTCAACGACCTGCGGCTGGCGATCGGCTCCCGGCTGGAGATCACCGACGAGGACGACACCGATCTGCTCTACCGGCTGCCGGACGAGGACTCGCGCAAGCCGATGGTGATGGCGTACCTGTGGCTGGGCGGGCTCCAGGACACCCTCGTCTCGACACTTTTGCCCTGATCCGTCCCGTTGCCGCGTTTGCTGGTCGCGTTGGCTGCTCGTGTCCGCGTACCGCGTTCGCCTGCCGCGTTCGTGAGTCGTGTCCGCTTGTCGTGACCGCTTGCCGTGTCCGTTTGTTGTGTTCGCTCAGAGGACGCTCGGATTCGGATAACGATCGCGTCATCAAAGTGACCCTCTTTATGGCGACTGCGCACCTCTTGTCCCCTTTTTCCGTGTGATGCGTCACAGTGCACCGGTGTGATCTGTATGGCTGTCGTGGTACATCTTCACGACCGCCCGGCGAACACCACCCGTGTTCGACCGGGTGCGCCGCCGAGCCGGTGACCACCGGCCAGGCGCGACTCCATCAGTCCGGGGGGATCGAGACCCGATCCGGGGCCGCCGAAGGGCCTGGATCGGCATGGAGAAAGGCGCACCACACATGACCTCATCGCAGGTCACCGAGGCACCTGAAGAGGGCTACGAGCGCGGGCTCGGCAGCAGGCAGGTCCAGATGATCGCGATCGGCGGTGCCATCGGCGTCGGTCTGTTCCTGGGAGCCGGGGCGAACATCGCCAAGGCCGGACCCAGCCTCATCCTGATGTACGCCCTCGCCGGCGGCGTCATCTTCTTCATCATGCGGGCGCTCGGCGAGCTGCTGCTCTACCGGCCCGTCTCGGGCTCCTTCGCCGAGTACTCCCGGGAATTCCTCGGCCCGTTCTTCGGCTACTTCACCGGCTGGACGTACTGGCTGATGTGGGTGGTGACCGGCATGGCCGAGCTGACGGCCGCCGCGATCTACGTCCACTACTGGTTCCCGTCGGTCCCGCAGTGGGTGACGGCCCTGGTCTTCCTCGTGGTCCTGTTCGTGGCCAACCTGATCTCGGTGAAGCTGTTCGGCGAGATCGAGTTCTGGTTCTCGATGGTCAAGGTCACCGCGCTCATCGGCATGATCGTGATCGGCCTGGGCGTGCTCACCTTCGGCTTCAGCGCGGCCGGCGACACCGCCACGGTCTCCAACCTCTGGCAGTTCGACGGCTTCTTCCCCAAGGGCATCGGCTCCTCCCTGATGACCCTGCAGGGCGTCATGTTCGCCTACCTCGCCGTGGAGCTGGTCGGCGTCACCGCCGGCGAGTCGGCCAACCCGGAGAAGACCCTCCCGAAGGCGATCAACACCCTGCCCTGGCGGATCGCGCTCTTCTACGTGGGCGCCCTCACCGTCATCCTGTGCGTGGTGAAGTGGACCGAGTTCGCCGAGGGGGTCAGTCCCTTCGTGAAGGCGTTCGCGGTCATCGGCATCCCGGCCGGCGCGGGCATCGTCAACTTCGTGGTGCTCACCGCGGCCCTGTCGTCCTGCAACTCCGGCATGTACTCCACGGGCCGCATGCTGCGCACCCTCGCGGACAACGGCGAGGCCCCGAAGGCGTTCAGCCGGCTCTCGGCCACCAAGACCCCCGCGCTCGGCATCACGGTCTCCGTCGCCTTCATGGCCATCGGAGTGGTCCTCAACTACGTCGTCCCGGAGAAGGCGTTCGGCTATGTGACCTCCGTCGCCACCGCGGCCGGCATCTGGACCTGGCTGATGATCCTGATCAGCCATGTCCGCTACCGCCGCGAGGTCGTCGCGGGCCGGCTGCCCGCGTCCTCCTTCCCGGCGCCGGGCGGCTCGGTGTGCAGCTGGATCGCCATCGTGTTCCTGATCTTCGTCACCGGACTGATCGCCTACGACGCCGACTCCCGGGTCTGCCTGTATGTGATGGCGGTCTGGGCGGTCGCGCTCGGCATCGGCTGGTTGGTGCTCAGGAACCGCACGCCCGGGATCACCGGACCCCGCGAACCGGCACTGGAGAAGGTGGTCTGAACGGGGAGGATCGTGGTGGAGCACGTGCGGTGCGCGTGCGGCGCGCGGTGAACGAACCGGCGGGGCCCCGACGGTCCCCCGCCGAGGGCGCCCGGCCGTGGCGCGTCACACGTGGCCGCCGCCGCGGCCCAGAGCGTCCGTCATATGGGCCGCTCCGTACCAGCCCTCGGTACGAGCGGCCCTTCTGCTTATCCTTGCCCGCATGCTGACCCTCACCCAGGACCTGTACGACCGGATCGTCGCGCACGCCCGCGAGGACCACCCGGACGAGGCGTGCGGCGTGGTCGCGGGCCCGGCGGGCACCGACCGCCCCGAGCGCTTCGTCCCGATGCTCAACGCCGCCCGCTCGCCCACGTTCTACGAGTTCGACTCCCAGGACCTCCTGAAGCTCTACCGCGAGCTGGACGACCGCGACGAGGAGCCGGTGATCATCTACCACTCCCACACCGCGACCGAGGCGTACCCGTCCCGCACCGACATCGGCTACGCCAACGAGCCCGGCGCCCACTACGTGCTGGTGTCCACGGCGGACGCCGACGGCCTCGGTGAGTTCCAGTTCCGCTCCTTCCGGATTCTCGACGGCGAGGTCACCGAAGAGGAGGTCAAGGTCGTCGAGGCGTACTGACCGACGCGTGCCGACCTGACCGACGCGTGCCGACCTACGCATACTGACCACAATTCGGTCAGAATTCATCCACTATGCGAGATCACATTCCAGGAAGCGGACCGGGAATCGATACGATGAGCCCATGGTTCTCCACGACGTGAGCGAGAAGGCGCGGGGCGTGTTGCTCGTGGCGCGGCTGCACGTCGATCTGTGCAGGCTGAACAGCGCCATCTGTTGACGTTTCCCTGCCGCCGTGCGCCCGTGAGCCGCGGCGTTCCCCCCGTGCCGAGAGCCTGGGGGGACCCCACTGTGCGCCCCGAACCGATACTTCCGACAGGAGCCCGCAACCATGGCCATCGAGGTCCGCATCCCCACCATCCTCCGCCAGTACACCGACGGTCAGAAGGCGGTGGAGGGCAGCGGTGACACCCTCGCCGCGCTGTTCGCCGACCTTGAGACCCGGCACGCGGGCATCCAGGCCCGCATCGTGGAAGACGGCAAGCTGCGCCGCTTCGTCAACGTCTATCTGAACGACGAGGACGTTCGGTTCGTCGACGGCATCGACAGCAAGCTGTCCGACGGCGACACCGTGACGATCCTGCCGGCCGTGGCCGGCGGCATGGCCTGAGCTGATCCCCGATGCGCTACGACTCCCCGCTCGCCGCGGTGGGCGGCACGCCCCTGGTCCGCCTGCCGCGCCTTTCACCGTCCGCCGACGTCCGGATCTGGGCCAAGCTGGAGGACCGCAACCCGACCGGCTCGGTCAAGGACCGCCCGGCCCTGCACATGATCGAGCAGGCGGAGAAGGACGGCCGGCTCACCCCCGGCTGCACGATCCTGGAGCCCACCTCCGGCAACACCGGCATCTCCCTCGCCATGGCGGCCAAGCTCAAGGGCTACCGCATGGTGTGCGTGATGCCCGAGAACACCTCGCAGGAGCGCCGGGACCTGCTCGGCATGTGGGGCGCCGAGATCATCTCCTCGCCGGCCGCGGGCGGCTCCAACACCGCCGTGCGCGTCGCCAAGGAACTGGCCGCCGAGCACCCGGACTGGGTGATGCTCTACCAGTACGGCAACCCGGACAACGCCGGCGCCCACTACGCCACCACCGGCCCGGAGATCCTCGCCGACCTCCCCTCGATCACCCACTTCGTCGCGGGCCTCGGCACCACCGGCACCCTCATGGGCGTCGGCCGCTTCCTGCGCGAGCACAAGCCGGACGTGAAGATCGTCGCCGCCGAGCCGCGCTACGACGACCTGGTGTACGGCCTGCGCAACCTCGACGAGGGGTTCGTACCGGAGCTGTACGACGCCTCCGTGCTCACCACCCGCTTCTCGGTCGGCTCGGCCGACGCGGTCACCCGCACCCGTGAGCTCCTCCAGCAGGAGGGCATCTTCGCGGGCGTCTCCACGGGGGCCGCGCTGCACGCCGCGATCGGCGTCGGCCGGAAGGCGGTGCAGGCCGGCGAGAGTGCCGACATCGCCTTCATCGTGGCCGACGGCGGCTGGAAGTACCTGTCCACGGGCGTCTACACGGCGGCCACGACGGAGGAGGCCATCGAGCGGCTCCAGGGTCAACTCTGGGCGTAGCGCCCCTCGGACCGGCGCCCCTGACCGCCGGATGGCGGACCCCGGCCGGTGGACCCCGGCCGTGGTCTGCGCGGGATCCGGACGGCCGGGGGGAACGTCACATCCGTACCGGGGCCCGACACCCGGCGGAAGGCGGTCACCCCCATGCGTCGTACGACGGTTCATCGCACGACCGTCCACTGCAGGACGGTCCACCGCACAACGGTCCACCGCACGGCGGTCGCCGCCGCGGCGGCCGTGATCCTGCTCGCGGGCTGCGGCGGCCGGGGCGCCGGCGGGACCGCGCAGGACGGCGCGGGCGGCGGCAGCGGCGGTAGCGGCGCGATGTCGTCCGCCCCGGCCACGCCGCCCGCCTCGGGCCCGCGGTCCTCCGGCCCGGCCACGCCGCCCGCTCCGGTCACGCCCTCCACTCCGGGCGCCCCGTCCGGCCCGGTCACGTCATCTGCACCGGGCACGCCCTCCGCTCCGGGAACGCTGCCGCCGTCGAGCCCGGCGCCGACGGCCGACGGCTGTGTGACCCGGGCCGAGCTGACCGCCGCCGACAACGGCCGCAGCCTGTGCCTGAAGCGCGGCGGGGAGGTGCGGATCACGCTGGACGGCACCGCGGACCGCCCCTGGAAGCCGCTCACCGCGAGCGGCGACGCGCTGAAACCGGCCAACCCGGGCTTCGTCATCCTGCCCGGCGACGCGGTCGCCGCCTACGAGGCCATCGCCCCCGGCACCGCACGGCTCACCTCGTCCCGCCCGCTGTGCGCACGAACCGACCCCGGCCAGGTCTCCTGCCTGGGCATCCAGAACTGGGCGGTCGCCGTACGGGTCCGCTGAGCCGCACCCGCGCGGACCGGCCCGTACTCAGGTGGCCAGGTGCCGCACCTGGTCCCACAGGACCGGATCGACCACGCCCACCCGGCGCCGGAAGTCCCACACCGGCACCTGGCGCAGCTCGTCCGTCTCCAGGAAGCTCGGGCGGCCGTGCGCGTCGCCGACGGAACCCGGCGGAAGCGGGATCACCCCGGCGCGTTCGTCGTGATACTTGCTGGAGATCTTCGCCACCGTGGCCCGCTTGCCGTGCACCGCCAGCACCAGACAGGGCCGGTCCTTCGCCCGCCCGTCTCCCACCGCTGTCCTGCCTGACGTGCTGCGCGCGGCCCCTTCCGACTCTGGCCCGCCTCCGTAGGGCAGGTTCACCCACCAGATGTCACCCGGCCGCGGCCGCTCCGCGCGCGCCCGCGGATGCTCCTCGCGCCCAGGCGGTCGCGTCCCGCGCCGCGCCGGGCGACGGCCGCGTCCCCAGCCGTCGACGAGCGTGGCAACCAGCGCGAGCAGTACCACCGCCGCGAGCGCCAGCCACCAGGACGTGTCCATATCGTTGACGGTACCGGCGCGTGCAACCCTGCGCGCGCCCTCTGCCAAGACACCCGCGCATCAGGTCCAGCCGAACCGGTGACACCACAGGTGAGTTCGCCCACAACGGCCCCTGGCGAAGGAGCGACCCGTGCTGTCGCGCCGTACGCTCGACGGACCGCACGACCCCTGTGTGCGCCTTTCCTGAACCCCTTTCACCCTTTCTGGAGAGTTCCATCCGGTTCGCTCCAGCCGGATTCACCGCCAACGGAGGTTTCTGCTTCATGAAGCTCACCGTCGTCGGCTGCTCGGGGTCGTTTCCGTCCGCGGACTCGGCCTGTTCGAGCTACCTCGTCGAGGCCGACGGCTTCCGGCTGCTCCTCGACCTGGGCAACGGCGCCCTTGGCGAGCTGCAGCGCCACTGCGGTCTCTACGACCTCGACGCGATCTTCCTCAGTCATCTGCACGCCGACCACTGCATCGACATGTGTGCCTATTTCGTGGCGCGCTATTACCGGCACGACGGCGGACGCGCCGCCCCGCTCCCGGTCTACGGACCCGAGGGCACGGAACAGCGGCTCACCACCGCCTACGCCGACACCCCCACCGCCTCGTCCATGAGCGAGGTCTTCGACTTCCACACGGTCAAGCCGTCCACGTTCGAGATCGGCCCGTTCACGGTGCACACCGAACGGGTGCGGCACCCCGTGGAGGCGTACGGCATCCGCGTCGAACACGGCGGGATGTCGCTGACGTACTCCGGCGACACGGGTGTCACCGCGGCGCTCGACGAGCTGGCCCGGGACACCGACCTCTTTCTGTGCGAGGCCGCGTTCACGTACGGCAAGGAGAACATCCCCGACCTGCACCTCAACGGCCGTGAGGCGGGCGAGACCGCCGCCCGCGCGGGTGCCCGGCGCCTGGTCCTCACCCACATCCCCCCATGGACCGACCCCGAGGCCAACCTGACGGACGCCCGCGCCGTCTTCGACGGCCCGGTGGAGCTGGCCGCGCCCAGGGCGTCGTACGAGATCTAGTCCGTACGCGGCGCAGGCCAGTACGCACGAGCACGAGAAGGCCCCGAAGCCGCCTCCGCGGTTCCGGGGCCTCCGTTCTGCCATGCGCGGGGCTTAGAGCTGCGAACAGAATGGGCGCCCGGCGTGCGACGCCTGGCACGCACGCTCGCGGCGTTGCCGAAACGCCCTAGTAGCTCCGCTACGAGGACCTTCCGGCGCCTTGCGATCGCACGCACCAGACGCCGCACGCTGATCGGACTCCCATCCTGTTCGCAGCTCTTACGCCTTGGTGAGGTCCTCGACCTCCTCCTCGGGCTCGCGGCCCGGGGTCAACAGGTCGAACCTGACGATGGCGAAACGGAAGGTCGCGTAGTAGACGCCCGCGAAGACCAGGCCGATCGGGATGATCAGCCAGGGCCTGGTCGCCAGGTGCCAGTTGAGCGCGTAGTCGATGAGACCGGCCGAGAAGTTGAATCCGGCGTGCACGCCCAGGGCCCAGGTCACCGCCATCGACACCGCGGTGAGCACCGCGTGCAGCACGTACAGGACCGGCGCGACGAACATGAAGGAGAACTCGATCGGCTCGGTCACACCCGTGACGAACGAGGTCAGCGCGAGGGAGATCATCATGCCCAGCACGGCCTTGCGGCGCTCCGGGCGGGCGCAGTGGGCGATGGCCAGCGCGGCGGCCGGCAGACCGAACATCATGATCGGGAAGAAACCGGACTGGAAGAGACCGGCGGACGGGTCACCGGCCAGGAACCGGGTGATGTCGCCGTGCACGACCTCACCGGCCGAGTTCTTGAAGTCGCCGAGCTGGAACCAGGCCACGGTGTTCACGAACTGGTGCATGCCGACCGGGATCAGGGCCCGGTTCACGGCGCCGAACAGGGCCGCACCACCCGCGCCGAGGCCGGTCATCCACTCGCCGAAGTGCGCGATGCCGTTGCCGATCGGCTCCCAGACCAGGCCGAAGAAGACGCCCGTCACGAGGCCGACGAAGGCCATGATGATCGGCACGAGCCGTCGGCCGTTGAAGAAGCCCAGCCAGTCGACCAGCCTGGTGCGGTGGAAACGCTGCCACAGCACGGCGGCGAGCAGACCCATGATGATGCCGCCGAGCACCCCGGGGTCGTTGTAGACGGCCGGAATGTCCTTGCCCTTCTGGACCACCTCGGCGGAGACCGGGAACGCCTGGAGGACCTTGCTGTAGACGAGGAAGCCGACCACCGCGGCGAGCGCGGTCGAGCCGTCCGCCTTCTTGGCGAACCCGATGGCGACACCGATGCAGAAGAGGAGCGGCAAGGAGCCGGTCAGCGCGCTGCCCGCCTGGTTGAACACGGCGGCGCCCCGGTCCCAGCCGAGCCCGTCCTTGCCGAAGATGTCGTCCTGGCCGAGCCGGACCATGATGCCCGCCGCCGGCAGTACGGCGATCGGGAGCTGCAGGCTGCGGCCGACCTTCTGCAGGCCCTGGAACAGGCCCGACCCCCGCTTCTTCGCGGGGGCCGCCGTCGCGGTGGCGGTGCTCATGCTGCCTCCATCGGGGGGTGGTCTACGCCGCTCAGTGGTGTAGACCTGTTGTAGCACGATGAGGGGCATGCAAGGAACCCACGAATTGCATAAGCACAGTGCCATCGCCGGTCATCTCTTCGTGACGCCTTCGACCTCCTCTTCTATCTCCCGTCCAGGAGTCTTCGGGTCGAACCTGATGATCGCGAAACGGAACACCGTGTAATTGGCAACGTAATAGACAACGGTGAAGCACGGCCCGAGCATCATTCGGCATGGACGACCCGATCGCTCGCGAAGCCGCGCCAACTATGGGTTACTGCCACAAAGCGGTACGGATCAGGGAGAGAGAACATGGCCAGCAAGGCTGAGAAGATCGTCGCCGGCCTCGGCGGGGTCGACAACATCGAGGAGATCGAGGGCTGCATCACCCGGCTGCGCACCGAGGTCGTGGACCCCTCCAAGGTCGACGAGGCCGCCCTGAAGGCCGCCGGCGCCCACGGCGTCGTCAAGCTGGGCACCGCCATCCAGGTCATCGTCGGCACCGACGCCGACCCGATCGCCGCGGAGATCGAAGACATGATGTGACCCCGCTGCACCCGGGAACCCCGCGACCTCTCGGGCCCGCCCACGCACCCCGTCACGGGCCACCCACACGCGGCCGGAGTGCACCCGCCGGGGGACTAGGCTCAACGCCATGTCTCGAATCGACGGCCGCACCCCCGAACAGCTCCGCCCGGTCACCATCGAACGCGGCTGGAGCAAGCACGCCGAGGGCTCCGTCCTCGTCTCCTTCGGCGACACCAAGGTCTTCTGCACCGCATCCGTCACCGAAGGCGTCCCCCGCTGGCGCAAGGGCAGCGGCGAGGGCTGGGTCACCGCCGAATACTCCATGCTGCCCCGCGCCACCAACACCCGCGGCGACCGCGAGTCCGTCAAGGGCAAGATCGGCGGCCGTACCCACGAGATCTCCCGGCTCATCGGCCGCTCCCTGCGCGCCGTCATCGACTACAAGGCCCTCGGCGAGAACACCATCGTCCTCGACTGCGACGTCCTCCAGGCCGACGGCGGCACCCGCACCGCCGCCATCACCGGCGCCTATGTCGCCCTCGCCGACGCCGTCACCTGGGCCCAGGGCCGCAAACTGGTCCGCCCCGGCCGCCGGCCCCTGACCGGCACCGTGAGCGCCGTCTCGGTCGGCATCGTCGGCGCGATCCCACTCCTCGACCTCTGCTACGAGGAGGACGTGCGCGCCGAAACCGACATGAACGTCGTCTGTACCGGCGACGGCCGCTTCGTCGAGGTCCAGGGCACCGCCGAGGCCGAACCCTTCGCCCGCGAGGAACTCAACGCCCTGCTCGACCTCGCCGTCACCGGCTGCACCGAACTCGCCGCCCTCCAGCACAAGGCGCTCGAAGCCACCCTCGAAAAGTAAAGGGAGCACCAAAAGGCAGTGGGCCGCGGGGCAACCCCGCCGCCCTGCCCGGCGTCCCTATGAGTACGGGCGCACGGCATCCACCGTGCGCCCGGCCAGCCGGAACCGGGGAGGGAACCCAATCATGGCCGCGAGCCGACGCCACCGTCGCGCCCGTCTCAGCACCATCGCCGCCGTCACGGCCGCCGTCGCACTCACCACCGGCCTCGCCACCGGCTGCGACGCCGTCGACAAGGCCCTGGACTGCGTCCGCACCGCCGACTCCATCGCCGACAGCGTGACCGAACTCCAGCAGGCGGTGGAGAACGCGGCCACCGACCCCACCAGCGCCGACGAAGCCCTCGACGCCATCGAGAAAAACCTCGACAAGATCGGCGACCAGACCGACGACACCGACGTCAACAAGGCGGTCGACGACCTCGGCAAGGCCGTCGGCAACATCCGTACGGCGATCAAGAACGGCGACAGCACCCCCGACGTCGGCCCGGTCACCGACGCGGCCGGCGAACTGACCAAGGTCTGCACCCCGTAAACCCGCCGACAAGACCGCCGACAACCCGTCGGCGGGGGCGGGGGATACTGGCCCGCATGACCCGCTTGATCCTCGCCACCCGCAACGCCGGAAAGATCACCGAACTCCGCTCGATCCTCGCCGACGCGGGCCTGCCCCACGAACTCATCGGCGCGGACGCCTACCCGGACGTCCCCGACGTCAAGGAGACGGGCGTGACGTTCGCCGAGAACGCGCTGCTGAAGGCGCACACCCTGGCCCGGGCGACCGGCCTGCCCGCCGTCGCCGACGACTCGGGCCTGTGCGTCGACGTCATGAACGGCGCCCCCGGCATCTTCTCGGCCCGCTGGGCCGGGCAGCACGGCGACGACAAAGCCAACCTGAACCTGCTGCTCGCCCAGCTCTCCGACATCGCCGACGAACACCGCGGCGCCCACTTCGCCTGCGCGGCGGCCCTGGCCCTGCCGGACGGTCGCGAGGCGGTGGTCGAGGGCCGGCTGCGGGGGACCCTCCGCCACGCCCCCGCGGGCACGAACGGCTTCGGCTACGACCCGATCCTCCAGCCGGACGGCGACACCCGAACCTGCGCCGAACTGACCCCGCCCGAGAAAAACGCCATCAGCCACCGCGGAAAGGCGTTCCGCGCCCTGGTACCGGCGATACGAGAGCTGCTGGGCTAACACCACGAAGAGGCCCCACACCTACGAATCGAATGTGTGGGGCCTCTTTTACCTGTGGGCCCGGTGGGACTCGAACCCACGACACACCGGATCTAAACCGACGCCCTCTTGGCCAGCTGGGGTACGGGCCCGCAGCGCTGCCTACTTTACTGTGCGCCGCGAGGGGCGGCGTCGCCCCCCTCTGCACCAGGTACTGGTAACCGCATGACAGTTGGGGCACAGCAGCCGCAGGTTCTCGCGCCGGTCGTCGTGCCAGTCCCCGTTGATGTGATCGACCTCCAGCGTCATGGGACGCCCGAGCCACTGTGGCCCCACCCCGCACCGGGCGCACTCCTCTGGGACGCCGACCGAATGGAGCGCACGGCGCAGCCGTGAGGTCCGTGTCCGGCGCTCACCCTCGTGCTGTACCAGGACTTCCGAGGGATGCCGTCTGTTCGGGGCTCGCTTTCCCCGTTGGTGTGCCTGTCCCAGGAAGTGGTCGGTCGGCAGACGCTCCTCCGTGATCCACTTCCTGAGACTGGCACGTTGCCCGCAGTTGTCCGGGCGGCCCAGGCGGCGCAGCACCTCCGCCAACGACGCCGACTCGGCCACCGCGCCACGCAGTTCGCCGGGTGTGGGGCGGCGGAGCCTGCCGACGGGACGGAAATGCGAGACGTCGATGCCGAAGTGGGCGAAGCGCTTCAAGATGTATCGCCGGAGGCTCCCGTAGGGACTGGTGCCGAGGTAGGCGATGACCTCGTCGACATCGGAGCATTGCCGGGCAGCCTCCATCAGCCGCTCCCGGGTGTACCGCACGACGTCACTCATGCGGCGCCGTCCTGTTTCGCGACGTGCCGCGGCCTCGGTAACTGTCCGTGGTGGAGTGGCAGTTGGGGCAGAGTAGCCGCAGGTTCTGGATCTCGTTGTTGCGCCAGTCGCCGTCGATGTGGTCGACCTCAAGTGGCAGCGGTTCCCCCAGCCACACCGGCGCCATACCGCACATGGCGCAACGCTCCTCGATGCCGTGCTTCAGCAGGGCCCGCTTGAGACGGCTGCTCTGCATCCGCCGGGCGTTGGCCGCTGACTGCTTGACCAGCAACCCCTCCGGTGCGCGATGGCGACGCACGTCCCCCCGTTTCGGCACCCGGAAGTGGGAGGTGTTGATGTCGTACGCCTTGATGCGGCGGCTGATGTGTGTGTGGTGCCCGCCGACCACATCGATTCCGAGATGGCGCAGCACCTCGCTCATGGTGGACGAGGCCGACACCGCCGCCTGGAGGATCTCGCGGGTCCACTTGGTTCCCTCCCGCTCGAAGTGGGACGTGTCGATCCCCAGCCTCCTCATGCGGTCCCGGATGTAGTTCCGGGTGGAGCTTCGTGGGTCCACCCCCAGCCGCCCCAACGCCTCCGACAGTGTCCGCGCCCCCTGGGCGGCGGCCTCCAGCCGGTCCCTGCTGTATGCACTGGCCCCCATCGCGGTTCCCTCCGTTTTCTCGGCCGTCTGTTCGTGGACTCGTATGGAGTAACGAACCGTTTATCGGACGGTCACGGTCGAAAAGCGGAGCGGCCCGCCTCGGGACAACCGGGGCGGGCCGCTCGGTGCGGAGGGGTGGGGCTCAGATGTTCAGGTCCTTGATGATCTTGGCGACATGGCCGGTGGCCTTGACGTTGTACAGGGCCCGTTCCACCGTGCCCTGCTCGTCGACGATCACCGTGGAGCGGATGACGCCGACCACCGTCTTGCCGTACAGCTTCTTCTCGCCGAAGGCGCCGTACTCCTCCAGGACCCGCTTGTCCGGGTCGGCGAGGAGGGTCACCTTCAGGGACTCCTTCTCGCGGAACTTCGCCAGTTTCTCCGGCTTGTCGGGGGAGATGCCGATCACGTCGTACCCCGCGTCGGCCAGCAGGTCCAGGTTGTCGGTGAAGTCGCACGCCTGCTTGGTGCAGCCGGGGGTGAGGGCCGCCGGGTAGAAGTACACGATGACCTTGCGGCCCTTGTGGTCCGACAGGGACACCTCGTGGCCGTCGGCGTCAAGGAGGGTGAAGGCGGGGGCCACGTCCCCGGGCTGGAGTCGCTCGCTCATCGGTCTAGCGTAACGGGGGGTCCTGGCAGTGCGGCGGCGTGGAAGGCTGACAGACTGTCCGAAACAGCACCAGCAGACTTCGGAGGCCGTACGGTGGCGGACACGTCGGACACCAGAACCCCGGCGCAGATCGAGGCGGACATCAGGCGCCGCCGTGAAGTGCTGGCCGAGACGCTCGACGAGATCGGGGTGCGGGTGCATCCAAAGACCGTCGTCGGGGATGCCAAGGCCAAGGTCGTCGCCAATGTCGACCACACCCTCGGGCGGGCTTATGTGCAGGTCAACCGGGTGATCAGCGATGTCAGGGGACAGTTTGTCGACGAGGATGGGGCGCCGCGTCTCGAACGCATCGTGCCGGTCGCCCTCGTCGCCGTCGGGGTGGTGGGGCTGCTCGCCCTCGGATCCCGGCGTCGCAAGGGCTGACCCGGTCGCTTACGGGCACGCGAAAGGCAGGTAGGTTCGAAGGCGTGAGCGCCAACAGAAATGAGCACAGCAGCACCCCCCGGCACGACAAGCTGCCCATTCGGATGCTGCACGACCGGGTTCTCGTGCGGCAGGACACCACCGAGGGCGAGCGGCGTTCGGGCGGCGGCATCCTGATCCCCGCCACCGCGGCCGTGGGCCGTCGGCTGGCCTGGGCCGAGGTTGTGGCGGTCGGGCAGAACGTCCGGACCGTGGAGCCGGGCGATCGTGTCCTGTATGACCCGGAGGACCGGGCCGAGGTCGAGGTGCGGGGTGTCGCGTATGTGCTGATGCGCGAGCGTGATCTGCATGCCGTGGCCGCCGACCGGTTCGAGGGCTCGGAGGACTCCACCGGCCTGTACCTGTAGATGGCCTCCCTGTAGATGACCTACCTGCGGATGGCCTCCCTGTAGATCTGGATGGCCTACCTGTAGATCACACCTGTTCTTCGATGGCCCAAAGGGGCCGGTGACCTTCGTCACCGGCCCCTTTCGCGGTTTCCTTGCTAGTTTTGCCGGAGCCCGACGAGACGCGCCGTACCGGGACGTAGGCAAAGACGACGCACCCCCGTCCCATCGGTACGTATGTCCCGGAGGTGCCTGTCATGGCCTGGTTTCTGCTCGTCGTCGCCGGTCTGCTTGAGGTCGGCTGGTCGATCGGCATGAAGTACACCGACGGCTTCACCCGCCTGGTGCCCAGTGTGCTCACCGGCGCGGGCATCGTCGCGAGCATGGTGCTGCTCTCGTACGCCGCGAAGTCCCTGCCCATCGGTACCGCCTACGGCGTGTGGGTGGGCATCGGCGCGGCCGGGGCGGCGGTGCTCGGCATGGTGGTGCTGGGGGAGCCCGTCACCGCCGCCCGGATCTTCTTCGTCTGTCTGCTGCTGGTCGCCGTGGTGGGGTTGAAGGCGACCTCCGGTCACTGACCGGTCGTGGCCCGTCCGTCACTGACCGGTCGCGGCCGTCGCCCGTCCGGTGCCGGTCACTGTCTCCTGGTGAGGCTGGACAGCGGTCCCGCCGTGCCCGCCGTCGCCCCGCCGTCCGGGGTACCGCCCGTGTCCTGGCCGCCGTCGGCGGTGCCCCCGGGGTTGCCGCCGGAGTCGCCGCCGTCCGTGGTGCCCGCGCTGGTTCCGGCGTTCGTCGAGCCGTCGGTGGTGCCGCCGTCGGTGGCGCTGCCGGTGTCGCCGGTGCTGCTGTCGGTGGGGTTGCCGGTGCCGCCGTTGTCCTGCCCGGCTGTCTGGCCCTCGGTCTGGCCCTGGGTTTGCCCCTGGTTCTGGCCTTGGTCGTGCTGGTCGCCGGTGCCGGGGGTGCCGCCCGTGTCCTGGCCACCGGTGCCGGGTTGGGAGGCGGGCGGGGAGCTGGGCGGCAGGGTCTGGTCGGCGCCCGGCTCCAGTTCCAGGTCGAAGGCGGCGGGCGGGGTGCCCTTCAGGGCGTCCTTGGTGTACTGGCCCCAGATCTCGGCGGGCGCGCCGCCGCCGTTGATGCGCGGCAGGCCCATCACGTTGTAGAGGGACTTGTGGCCGGCCGTCACCGGGTCCTGGCCCATGACCGCCACGACCGTGGAGAGGTCGGGGGTGTAGCCCGCGAACCAGGCGGCCCTGTCCTCCTCGGCGGTGCCGGTCTTGCCCGCGGCGGGGCGGCCGGCGGCCAGGGCGGCGGTGGCGGTGCCGTTCTCGACGACGCTGCGCAGGACGGAGGTGGTGGTGTCGGCGGCCTCGCGGCTGACGGCCCGCTCGGTCTTGCGCTCGGGCAGCTGGATGTCCTCGGTGCCGTCCTTGGTGATCTTGTCGACCAGGGTGTACGCGGTGTGCTTGCCGTGGTTGGCGAGGGTCGCGTACGCCTCCGTCATGTCGAGGACGCTGGCGGTGGCGGTGCCGAGCGCGATGGACGGGCCGGGGCTCAGGTCCTTGGTGTCCGCGGGGATGCCGAGGTCGAGCGCGGTCTGTTTGACCTTCTCCGGGCCGACGTCGACGGCCATCTGCGCGTACACCGCGTTGACGGACTTGTCGGTGGCGGTGCGTACGGTGATGTTGCCGTAGGAGACGTCGTCCTCGTTCGCGGGGTCGTAGGTGCCGCCGTTCCAGCCTTGTACGGGCCGCTTGTTGGTTCCGTCGTAGTACGTGTTGGGCGTGATGGTCTGGCCGTCCTGGGTGGTCGAGGCGTTCTCCACCGCCGAGGTGAACACGAACGGTTTGAAGGTGGAGCCGACCTGGAAGTCGGCGCGGGTGGCGCCGTTGGTGTACTGCTTGACGTAGTCGATGCCGCCGTACATCGCGACGACCCGGCCGGTCTTCGGGTCGATGGAGGCGCCGCCCGCGCGGGCGTAGGTGTCGGCCTTGCGGTTCTTCTTGTCCAGTTTGGAGATCAGCCGGTCGTCGACCGCCTTGACGAGGGCGTCCTGCCGGCCCTTCTCCAGGGTGGTGGTGATGCGGTAGCCGCCCGCTTCCAGCTCGTCCGCGTCGACGATCTTGTTCGTGGTGAGGTAGTTCTTGACCGCCTCGACGAGGTAGCCGCGCTGTCCGGACAGCCCGGTGGAGAAGGTCTGTTCCTTCGGCATCGGGAACTTCAGGCCCGCCCGCTCCGACCGGCTGAGCCAGCCCTTCTTGACCATGCCGTCCAGGACGTAGTTCCAGCGGGCCACGGCCGCCGGCTTGTTCTCGGGGCGGGCGACGACGTCGTACTCGCTGGGCGCGTTGACCAGTGCGGCGAGATAGGCGGCGCGGGCCGGGTCGAGGTCGTTGGCGTCCACGCCGTAGTACGCCTGCGCGGCGGACTGGATGCCGTAGGCGTTGCGGCCGAAGTAGCTGGTGTTGAGGTAGCCCTCCAGGATCCGGTCCTTGGACTCCGTGCGGTCCAGCTTGATCGAGATGAAGAACTCCTTCACCTTGCGGGTGACGGTCTGCTCCTGTGCCAGGTAGTAGTTCTTCACGTACTGCTGGGTGATCGTCGAACCGGACTGCTTGCCCTTGCCGGTGGCGGTGTTCCAGCCGGCGCGGAGCATCGCCTTGGGGTCGACGGCGGACTCGGAGTAGAAGTCGCGGTCCTCGGCGGCCAGTACGGCGTGCTGGGCGTCCTTGGAGATCTGGGCGAGGGTGACGCTCTCCCGGTTGATCTCGCCGTCGCGGGCGAGTTGGGTGCCGTCGGCGTAGAGGAAGACGTTGCTCTGCTTGGTGGCGAGGGCGTTCGCCGGCGGGATCTTCACCAGTGAGTAGCCGAGGAAGAACAGCCCGATGAGCAGCAGTACGCCGATGACGAAGGTGCCGAGGAGCATGCGCCAGGTCGGCAGGAGGCGGCGCCAGCCCGTGCGCTTGGGGCGTTTGGGCTTTTTGCCCGGTCTGTCGGGTTCCCCCGGTGCTTCGCTCGATGCCCAGCCGTCGGTCGGCTGTTGCGGCTGCGGCTGGTCGCTCATCTCGTGCACGGACTCCTGTTTCGCGTCGTACGTTCCCGTACGCCCTCATACGCCTTCTGCGCCCCCTGGTGAAGACTCTCGCACCCGGCGTTCCGTTCCCGGATTCCGGCACGCGTCCGCGGGGAATAATGCGTGGCCCGCGGCCTCGCCCGCCGCTAGGCTCCTGCGCTTCGGTGTCGGGCGGTCCGGGAGGTCGGTGGGAGTGGGTGCGGGACGGTTGTATGCGGCCGTCGCGGCAGGGGGATTCAGACGATACGCGACATACCGGGCCGCCACTGCGGCGGGGGTGTTCACGAACACGGTTTTCGGACTGATCCTCGTGTACACCTACCTGGCCCTGTGGGAGGAGAGACCACACCTCGGGGGCTACGACCAGGCGCAGGCGGTCACCTATGTCTGGCTCGGCCAGTGCCTGTACGCGACGCTCGCCATCCAGGGCGGCGGGGTCGAGAAGGACCTCATGGACCGTATCCGCACGGGTGAGATCGCCATCGACCTGTACCGGCCGGCCGATCTCCAACTGTGGTGGCTGGCGGGCGACTTGGGGCGGTCGCTGTTCCAGCTGCTGGGGCGGGGCGTGATCCCGTTCGTCTTCGGCGCGCTGTTCTTCCCGATGGCACTGCCGAAGGACGTCACCACCTGGGCGGCGTTCCTGGTCGCGCTGCTGCTGGCGATGGTCGTCAGCTTCGGCATCCGCTATCTGGCGGCCCTGAGCGTGTTCTGGCTCCTGGACGGCATGGGCGTCTCACAGGTCCTGATGGTCATGGGGATCTTCTGCTCGGGCATGACACTGCCCCTGAACGCCTTCCCGGGCGCGCTCGGCGACGTCGTCCAGGCGCTGCCGTGGGCCGCGCAGCTCCAGATGCCGGCCGATGTGCTGATGGGGAAGGCCGACCCGCTGGGCGCGTACGCCTTCCAGGCGTCGTGGGCGGTGGCGCTGCTGGTGACGGGGCGACTGGTGCAGTCGGCGGCGACGCGGCGGGTGGTGGTGCACGGTGGCTGAGACCTCCGGGGTGGCGGAGGGCCTACGGGCCTATCGGCTGATCGCCGCGATGTGGATCCGGTCCACCATGACCTACCGCGCGTCCTTCGCCATGACGGCGCTCGGCAACCTGCTGGTGACCGGGCTCGACTTCGCCACGATCCTGCTGATGTTCTCGCAGGTCGGCTCGCTCGGCGGCTGGACACTGCCTGAGGTCGCCTTCCTGTACGGCCTGTCGGTGACGGCGTTCGGGATCGCCGACCTGCTGCTCGGCTCGACGGACTCCCTGGGCTCCCGGATCCGCGACGGTTCCTTCGACACGCTCCTCGTGCGGCCCGCGCCGGTGCTCGCCCAGGTCGGCGCGGATCGCTTCGCGTTGCGCCGCCTGGGCCGGATCACCCAGGGCGCGTTGGTGCTGGGGTACGCGCTCGGCCGGGCCGACATCGACTGGACGGTGCCGAAGGTGCTGCTGGTGCCGGTGACGCTGGTCAGCGGTGCCGCGATCTTCGGCGCGGTGTTCGTGGCGGGGTCCGCCTTCCAGTTCCTGGCACAGGACGCCGCCGAGGTGCAGAACGCGTTCACGTACGGCGGTACGACGCTGTTGCAGTATCCGCCGACCGTGTTCGGGAAGGACTTGGTGCGCGGGGTGACGTTCGTGCTGCCGCTCGCCTTCGTCAACTGGCTGCCCGCGAGCTATGTGCTCGACCGGCCGTATCCGCTCGACCTGCCGCGGTGGATCGCGTTCGCGTCGTTGCCGGTGGCGCTGGCGTGCTGTGCGCTGGCCGGTCTGGCGTGGCGGGCGGGGCTTCGTTCCTACCGGAGTACAGGGAGTTAGCACGTGACGGATGTGACGGACGTGACGGACGGTGACTTTGTCGGACCGGACCGGTTCATCGAACTGGACGGCGTGGAGAAGGTCTTCGACGTTCGAAGGAAGACCGGTTTCCTGCGGCACGAACGGCGCCAGGTGCGGGCGGTCGACTCGATCTCCTTCACCGTGGCGCGCGGCGAGATCGTCGGCTACATCGGCCCGAACGGCGCCGGCAAGTCGACCACGATCAAGATGCTCACCGGCATTCTCACCCCGAGCGGCGGGCGGCTGCGGGTGGCCGGCATCGACCCGTCCCGCGAGCGCAGACGGCTCGCGCAGCGCATCGGGGTGGTGTTCGGGCAGCGTACGACGCTGTGGTGGGACCTGCCGCTGATCGACTCCTACCGGCTGGTGCACCGCATGTACCGCATCCCTGACCGGCGTTACCGCGAGAACCTCGACCGTTGCGTCGAACTCCTCGAACTGGCCGATCTGTTGGACGTGCCGGTGCGCCAACTCTCGCTCGGCCAGCGGATGCGCGGCGACATCGCGGCGGCGCTGCTGCACGACCCCGAGGTGCTCTACCTCGATGAGCCGACGATCGGCCTCGACGTCGTCTCCAAGGCCAAGGTGCGGGAGTTCCTGCGCGCGCTGAACACCGAGCAGGGCACGACCGTCCTGCTGACCACGCACGATCTGCAGGACATCGAGCAGCTGTGCTCCCGGGTGATGGTCATCGACCACGGTCGGCTGGTGTACGACGGTCCGCTCGCCGGGCTGCACGAGGCGGGGGAGAGCGAGCGGACCCTGGTGGTGGACCTGGAGCGGGAGGTCCCGCCGATCGAGGTGCCCGGGGCCCGGGTGACCCGGGTGGAGGGCCCGCGGCAGTGGCTGGCCTTCCCGGCGTCCGCGTCGGCGGCACCGCTGGTGGCGGGGATCGCGGCGCGCTACCCGCTGGCGGACCTGTCGGTGCGGGAGCCGGACATCGAGGCGGTGATCGCCAGGATGTACGCCGGTGAGACCGAGGGTGCGGTCTCGTAGCCGAGCCGAGCCGAGCCGAGCCGTGACCCGGGCCCCGGGCCCCGGTGAGACCGACCCCGTGATGCCGGCCCGCGTTGAGGCCGGGCCCGTCGATACCGGCCCCGGTAATCCCCCGTGATACCGGCCCCCGTGGCCCCGGCCGTCGCGTGGCCCGGCCATCTCGTAGCACTCGGGCGGGGGGAACTCGTAGGCTGCTGGGTATGACCGACGATGCCCCGGAACTGCGCGCCTCCGACGCCGATCGCGAGCGAGTCGCCGAGGTCCTGCGGGACGCCCTCGCGGAAGGGCGGCTCGACATGGAGGAGTTCGACCAACGGCTCGATGCCACCTACAAGGCGCGCACCTACGGGGAGCTGGCCCCGATCACCAGGGATCTGCCCACGGCCGGTGCGGTGGCCTCGCCGCCGGCGGTGTCGCTGAACAAGGAGCCCGCGCCGGACGGAAGTTGGGCGGGCAGGATCGTCGGGGGCGAGGGTTCCTCGTCCTGGGCGGTCGCCGTGATGTCCGGGTTCCAGCGCAAGGGGCGCTGGACCATGCCGCGCCGCTTCACCGGCTTCGCTTTCTGGGGCGGCGGGGAGATCGATCTGCGGGAGGCGGACTTCGCGGACCGCGAGGTCGTGATCAACTGCATTGCGATCATGGGCGGTATGCAGGTCGTCGTGCCCCCCGGGGTGGAGGTCGTGGTGCGCGGCATCGGCATCATGGGCGGCTTCGACCACCGGGAGGAGGGCGTGCCGGCCGAGCCCGGCGCCCCGCGGGTGATCGTGACCGGCTTGGCCTTCTGGGGCGGCGTCGGCGTGGAACGCAAGATCACGCGCGCGGCGCGGCAGCGGCTGAAGGAGGAGCGCCGGCAGCAGCGGCTGGACCGGCGGGCCGAGCGCCGCGAGCTGTCCGAGGGACGGCGCGGTGGCCTCGGCCACGACCTCCGCGACGAGCGGGAACGACGCCGCCACGGGGAGTACTGAGCATCGGACGGCACGGCACCCGGGCGCCCGCGGTACCCGGGTGCCCCGGCACAGCGGCACCGAGAGCCGCCGCCCCGAGCCAGGCGCGCCACCGGTCGCCTACGGCCCCATCCGCGCCCACCGACCAGAGCGCCGTCCGTCCTGCCGTCGGGACGTGTGCGGTGCGCGCCGCTTGCGGCCGTGTGGAGTCCGCGCCGTTGTCGGTCGTGTGGTGTCCGAACCGTTGTCGGCTCATGTGCCGTCCGGCCGGCCGTCGGGCTCGGGCCGGGTGTCGTTCGCTCCGCGGCAGGGCTGTGTGCCGACCGTCCTGCTGTCGGCCTGTGTGCGGGTCGTGCTCGTTGTCGGCCCGCGTGTCCGTCGTCCGTCCTGCTGTCGGCCGTGTGCTGTCCGCGCCGCTCGGGCCGGGTGCGGTTCGCGTTGGTGTCGGGCCGTGTGCGGTGCGTCCTGCTATGGGGCCGCGTGCGGTCGCCCCGCTGTCGGGCCAAGGACTTTCGCGTTGCCGGGCCGCCCCGTTGCCGGGCCATGTGACGTTCGTCCTGCCGTCCTGCCGTCCTGCCGTCCTGCCGTCCTGCCGTCCTGCCGTCCTGCCGTCCTGCTGTCGGCCCGAGTGCCGTTCGTCCCGTAGTCGCCGGGCCCGGCACCCCGCTTCGGTGGCTACAGCTCCGCCTGGCCCGCGCCCTTGAGGGCTTGCAGGTCGAAGGTCTCGGCCATCTTGCGGTAGCCCCGGTCGCTGGGGTGCAGATGGTCGCCCGAGTCGTACTCAGGGTGGAGTCGGCGCGGGCTCCAGGGGTCCCGCAGGGCCGCGTCGAAGTCGACCACCGCGTCGAAGACCTCGCCCGCGCGGATGTGGGCGTTGATCTCCTGGCGGACCTGCTCGCGGGCCGGTGTCGAGCCCCGGTGCCCGACGAACGGCATCAGGGTGGCGCCGACCGCCTTGAGGCCGTGTGCATGGGCCCGGCGGACCAGGGTGCGCAACCCCTCGACGATCTCGTCCGGGTCGGCACGCCGCGGGTTGCGCAGGATGTCGTTGACCCCCAGCTCGATGACGACCACCTTGACGTTCGTACGGTCGAGCACGTCCCGTTCGAAGCGGTCGAGCGCACGCTCGTTGTCGGCGGGCCGGCCCAGCCCGTCCGCCAGGATCCGGTTCCCGCCGACGCCCTCGTTGACGACGCTGTAGCGGGGCGCGTCCGCGCCGTCCGCGACGGCGTCGTGCAGCCGCCGGGCGAGCAGGTCCGGCCAGCGGTGGTTGGCGTTCTCGGTCGAGGTTATGCCGTCGGTGAGCGAGTCGCCGAGGATCACCACCGTGCCGTCGGATTCGTTGCTCAGCACGTCGAGGGCGGTCAGATAACGCCAGGACGATGTCTGCTCGGTGTAGCGGGCGGCGGTCGTGTCCTCGGTGCGGTCGCCGTGGGCGACGTAGGAGGTCTGCCGCGCGTGCGGGTGGTAGGTGACCGGGCCCGCGGCGGTCGGTGAGTACGTGGTGACCAGGACGTCCGCGGCGTGCGGGACGGTGATCTGTACGGCGTCGCTCAGCACCTGCTCGCCCGGCGGGATCACCACGCCGGTGCTGCCGCCGAAGGTGAGCCGCCGCATCGTCCGGGGCGTGGCGGCCGCGGTGGCGTCACCGGCCGCGACCGCGAGGGACGCGTGCGTGATGGCCAGCGCCGACTGGCCGTAGAGGTTGGACAGGGTGATCCGGGCGCCGGTGCCGCCCACGCTCGTGTGCACCACGTTGCGGACCGAGCGGCCCGCCATGCCCTGGGTCTCCGTGCCCGGCTCGCCGCCCACCGGCGAGGCGGCCCAGGCGCCGACCCAGGTGCCCGTGGAGGCGGGGGCCGCCGAGGGGTCGTGGCGTGGGAGGTGGCTGGCGACGGTGGTGCGGGGGGTGCCGTCGTCGGCCGCCACGCCGGCATAGATGGCGGCGGACAGTCCCAGCACCAGCGCGATGACCGCACTGAGCAGGACGTACCCATGACGCCTGGTCATGCTTGTGCTGTTCTCCTCGGCGAGGGGAGCGGGGGCTCCGGTCCGGCGAGCCCATGATGTGTCATGAGCCGGGGTGACCTGACAGGACCCTGTCCAAACCAAACCCCTGTCCGGACAGACGCCGGGAACTCTTGTTCCGTTCCGGGAGTCGGTCAGGTGGGGACAATGGGTGCGGGATCACCGAACGGGTGGAGCGTATGGAACGCACGGAGGAAGGCACGGAAGGGCGTACGGCAGACCGTACGGCCGAACGCGTGATCGCGCGTGCGGGGGACGGTACGGAGGCGGGGACTGCGGCCGGGACGGCGGCCCGGACCACGTCCGGGACCGCGGCGCCGCGCGGCTACCGCGCCATGGCGACGTTCACCCCCGCCGACGCGGAGCGGCAGCGCGGCGTGCGGCACATGAAGCTCACCGCGACCAGCCTGCTGCTCTTCGTGGCCGTCGTCTACGTCCTCGCGAAATGGGCCTCGAACGCGGGCGCGGGCCCCTGGGCGGGCTATGTCGCAGCGGCGGCCGAGGCCGGCATGGTCGGCGCGCTCGCCGACTGGTTCGCGGTCACTGCCCTCTTCCGCCGCCCCCTCGGCCTGCCCATCCCGCACACCGCGATCATCCCCACCAAGAAGGACCAGCTCGGGGTCTCGCTCGGCGAGTTCGTAGGCGAGAACTTCCTGTCCGAGGACGTCGTACGGCAGCGGCTGCGCGCCGTCGGCATCGGCAGCAGACTCGGCGCCTGGCTGGCCGAGCCCGAGCACGCGGACCGGGTGACGGCCGAGCTGGCCACGGCGCTGCGCGGCGCCCTGACCGTGCTGCGCGACTCCGACGTCCAGGCGGTGGTCGGCGAGGCCATCACGCGCCGCGCCGACGCCCAGGAGATCGCCCCCGGCATGGGGAAGATGCTGGAGAAGATCGTCACGGACGGCGGTCACAAGCGGTTCGTCGACCTGATCGTCGGCCGGGCGCACGACTGGCTCGTCCTCCACGACGAGCAGGTCATGGACGCCGTCCAGGGCGGCGCCCCCGGCTGGACCCCGCGCTTCGTCGACAAGAAGGTCGGCGAACGGGTCTACAAGGAGCTGTTGCGCTTCGTCACCGAGATGCGGGACATGCCCTCCCATCCCGCGCGCGGCGCCCTCGACCGTTTCCTCGGCGACTTCGCCTCCGACCTGCAGTCGGACACGGACACCCGCGCGCGTGTGGAGCGGCTCAAGGGCGAGGTGCTGGGCCGCGGCGAGGTCCAGGACCTGATCGCCTCCGCCTGGACGGCCGTACGATCCATGATCGTCTCGGCGGCCGAGGACGAGCGCAGCGAGCTGCGGCTGCGGGTGCGCGTCTCGCTGCTGTCCCTGGGCGCCCGGATGGCCACCGAACCCAAGGTCCAGGAGAAGGTCGACAGCTGGGTCGAGGGCGCGGCGGTGCATGTCGTGACGACCTACCGCATGGAGATCACCTCCCTGATCACCGACACCGTGGCCGGTTGGGACGCCGAGCACACCACCCGGAAGATCGAGGCCCACATCGGCCGTGACCTGCAGTTCATCCGCATCAATGGCACGGTGGTGGGTTCCCTGGCAGGGTTGTTGATCTACACGGTGTCGCGGGCGTTCGGCGCTTAGCCGTTCGCTTGGCCGGACCGGCGGCGGGGAGCCTGCCGGGCTCCCCGGCAACGCGGCGACCCGACGACGAGGGAGCCCGCGCCCATGACCGCTGCCGAGCCCGCCACCGGCCGGACCGTCATCACCTCCGTACCCGCCCGGCTGGACCGGCTGCCCTGGTCCCGCTGGCACTGGACGATCGTGATCGGCCTCGGCACCGTGTGGATCCTGGACGGCCTGGAGGTCACGGTCGTCGGCAACATCGCGAGTCGGCTGTCCGAGCCCGGCAGCGGGCTGCCGATCAGCTCGGGCGAGGTCACCGGCGTCGCCGCCGCGCTGTATGTGGCCGGAGCCTGCTCCGGCGCCCTTTTCTGGGGCCGCCTGACCGACCGCTACGGCCGCCGGAAGCTCTTCATGATCACCCTGGGGGTCTATCTGGCCGCCACGGCGCTGACCGCGGCCTCCTTCTCGACCTGGTGGTTCTTCCTCTTCCGCTTTCTGACCGGCTTCGGCATCGGCGGCGAGTACGCGGCCATCAACTCGGCGATCGACGAACTGATTCCGGCGTACTACCGCGGCCGGGTCGACCTGCTCATCAACGGCAGCTTCTGGCTGGGCGCGGTCGGCGGTTCGCTGCTGTCGATCGTCGCGCTGAACACCGGCCTGCTGCCCGCGGACGTCGGCTGGCGGCTGACGTTCGCGCTGGGTGCCGTGCTCGCCCTGGTCATCCTCCTGGTACGGCGGCATGTCCCCGAGAGCCCGCGCTGGCTGCTGATCCACGGCCGGGAGCGGGAGGCGGAACGGATCGTCGCCTCGATCGAGCGGCAGGTCACGGCGGAACGGGGCGAACCGCTGCCCGAGCCGCACGGCGAACTGGTCATCCGCCAGCGCCGCGGCATCGGCTTCCGGGAGATCGCCCGCACGGTCCTGCACGACTACCGCCGACGTGCCGTGCTCGGCTTCGCCCTCTTCATCGGCCAGGCGTTCCTCTACAACGCGATCACCTTCGGCTTCGGCGCGATCCTGACCACGTTCTTTGCCGTCCCCACCGGCCACACCGGTTACTACTTCGTCGTCATCGCGGCCGGCAACTTCCTGGGCCCGCTGCTGCTCGGCAAGCTCTTCGACAGCGTGGGCCGCCGGGTGATGATCTCCTCGACCTATCTGCTCTCCGGCCTGCTGCTGTTCGGCACGGCCTGGCTGTTCGACCGGGGCGCGCTCGACGCGGACACGCTGACCGCGTGCTGGTGCGCGGTGCTGTTCTTCGCCTCGGCGGGCGCCTCCAGCGCCTATCTGACCGTCTCCGAGATCTTCCCGATGGAGACCCGGGCCATGTGCATCGCCTTCTTCTACGCCCTCGGCACCGCGGCCGGCGGGATCAGCGGCCCCCTGCTGTTCGCGGAACTCACCGGCACCGGAAGGGTCGGCGACACGGTCCTCGCCTTCCAGGTCGGCGCGGGCCTGATGTGCGCGGCCGGGCTGGTCGCGGCGGCCTTGGCGGTACCGGCGGAGCGGCGGGCCCTGGAGGACATCGCCCGCCCGCTGACGGCGGTGGATGAGCGCTCCGTCTGAGCGCTCCAGGACGCCCCCGACGAGCGCTGCCCCGCGCCCCTCCAGCGGGCAGCCGCCGCTCCGGTCCCCTCCCGGTCCCCTGTGCGCTTCGCTCGGCAGGTCCGGCGAAGTCCGGTGCGGTGCGACAGCGCCCTGAAGGGGCGCGGGGAACTGCGCGACCGGCCACGATGGTGCCGCAGACGACCGACGACACATCGCGGCACTTCCCATCGCGGCGCATCCAGCGGAGCGCGGAGGCGGGCCGCGCGCCCTGCCGGAGGCTCACGCGCCGGTGGTTGATCCCGGGCGGACGATCATCAGCACCGTCACGATCGCCCACAGGACATTGAACAACCCGGTGAACATGGCAAGCCGTACGGTCGTCTCCCGGGTACCCGCCCCCTCGACCAGCGCACTCTGCCCCGGCAGCACCAGCGCCACCAGCACCACGGCGGCCAGCGCGGTCAGCACGATCGACACGATCAGCCAGGCGTCGCCGAGCACCCCCATGTTGCTCGCGGTGGCGAACCCGAAGACGGGCACGACGACACCGACGACGCCGTACACCCGGCACACCCGGTGCAGCAGCTCCACGGTCCCGGTGGCCCCGGCGTCCTCCGGGGCGGCCAGGGCCCGGCGGGCGGCAGGCGGGAACATGCTGGCGGCGACGGTGACGGGACCGATGGCGACTATGGCGGCCAGAACGTGGACGGCGAGCAGAAACTTGGTCACGGGGCGACGCTAGACAGCCGGCCGACCCCGCAGAAGCGGCAGAAATGCCAAAGGCCAACGGATTCCCGCCGCCTGCCTCCACGGCACCGACCGGTCCGCGCCCCCTGTCCCGCCTGCCTGGCGACAACCCGTCGTACGCTACGTTTCCGCCATGCACACCGTGGCCGTACTGGCGCTGGACCAGGTCATCCCCTTCGACATCGCCGCCCCGATCGACACCTTCGGCTGGGCCCGGCTGCCGGACGGCCGCGAGGCATACCGGGTCCGGGTGTGCTCCCCGCCGGGCGAGATGAGCGCGGGCACATTCACCGTGCGGGCGCCGTACGGTCTGGAGGCGCTCGCGGACGCCGACACGATCATCCTGCCCGGTGTCGCGGACCCGACGGTGCCGCTGCCGCCCGGGGTGGCGCAGGCGCTGCGCGCCGCGGCGGCGAACGGCACGCGCATCGCGTCGATCTGCGTCGGCGCGTTCGTCTTCGCGGCGACGGGCCTGCTGGACGGCCTGCGCGCCACAACACACTGGGCGGCGGCCCGCCATCTGGCGGACCGCCACCCGCAGATCACCGTCGACCCGAACGTCCTGTACGTCGACAACGGCCAGTTCCTCACCTCGGCGGGCGCCGCCGCCGGAATGGACATGTGCCTGCACATGATCCGCAGGGACCACGGCTCCGCGGTCGCCGCGCACGCGGCCCGCATGTGCGTCATGCCACTCGAACGGGAGGGCGGCCAGGCCCAGTTCATCGTCCACGACCTGCCCCCGGCCCCCGCAGGCGCCACCCTGGAACCGCTCCTGGAGTGGCTGGAGGACCACTGCGACCGGGACCTCACCGTGGAGGAGGTGGCCGCGAAGGCGGGCATGAGCACCCGCACCCTGAACCGCCGCTTCCGCGAGCAGACCGGCACGACCCCGCTCCAGTGGCTGCACCGGGCGCGGGTACGGCGCGCGCAGCACCTGCTGGAGACGACCGCGCACCCTGTCGAACGCATCGCGCTCCAGGCGGGTTTCGGCTCCCCGACGGCGTTCCGGGAACGGTTCAGACGGGTGGTGGGAACGAGCCCCCAGGCGTACCGACGGGCATTTCGCACCCGGGGCGGTGCCCCCGCCGGGGCCGGGGCGCTCTGACAGACGGAAGGCGACCCGAAGGGCTGCGTACGGTTGCCCGGACCGGTACCGAGGGCCGGTACCGCAGATCGGTACTGCGGACCGGGCTCAGGCGGCCCGAAGGGCTGCGTACAGGTACCCGGGCCGATGGCGGGGCCGGTATCGCAGATCGGTATCGCGGGGCAGCCCGTCAGGCGGGGGGCGTACAGGTGCCGACGGCCGGTACCGGGAGCCGGCACCGAGGCCCAGGGCCCCGAGCTCAGGTCTCAGGCCCGCCGGTCGGCGACGGCCCAGGAGGCCAGGGCGACGGCGCCCGCGACCCCGAACACGGACGGCCAGGCACCGATCTTCTTGGCCAGCGGATGCGACCCGGCGAAGGCGGCGACGTAGGCGGCGCCGAGCGCGCCCGCCGCCTTGGGCCCGGCCTCCTTGTGCCACTGCTGAGCGGCGGCGGCCCCCGCGACGGCCAGGACAACCCCGCCGAGCTGCCGCTTCTTCGTCCAGCGGGCGACGCCATACCCCCCGACGAGCCCGCTCGCGGCGATCACGGAGCTGGGAACCTTGACCATCTCTGCCTCCTCATATCACTGCCCCGAGATTAACCCGGCCCGTTGCGGCGGCCGTGCCCGGCGATGCTGTTTCGCGCATGAGCGGCTCGACACGCTTGCGGTTCACCAAGCGGCCCTGGCGGCGCAGCTCGGCATGGATACGCGGAACGCCGTACGGCGTCCTCTTCGAAGCGACATGAATGACGGTGATCTCGTGGACCAGCAGAGTAGTTCCTCCCGCTCGGCCGCCTCCAGCCCGCTACCGGCGGCCACCGCCGCCCCCGCGCCGACCTGCCCGGTGCCGTTCGCCTTCTCCACCCAGCCCCGCAGGCTCTCCGAGCTGATGCCGAGTTCCCGGGCGATTCTCGGTCACCCTCCGGCCCGAGGAGGGCACGAGCGCGATGGCGTCCCGCTTGAACTCCTCCGAGTGCCGCTTCGTGTACGTGCTTCCTACCTGGCACTACTTCCTCTGGGCTCACACGTCCCAGTCTCCAGGTGTCCACTATCAAGGGGCAGTTTCAGTTGCCAGCGGCCGCTGCGACGATGGCCGGATGACCTCCACGATCTTTGACCGGCTCCGATCCGGCGGCTTCGAGCAGGCGCTGTTCAGTCACGACGCCGAGACCGGGCTACGTTCCCTCGTAGTCAGCCACGACACCACGCTCGGCCCCGCGCTGGGCGGCGTCCGCATGTACCCGTACGAGGACGAGACCGCCGCCCTCGAAGACGGGCTGCGCCTCGCGCAGGCCATGACCCTCAAAGCCTCGGCCGCCGGCCTCCATCTCGGCGGAGGCTGGAGCGTCATCATCGGTGATCCGGCACGTGACAAGACCGAGGCGCTGCTGCGTGCCCACGGCCGCTTCATCGCCACCCTCGGCGGGCGTTTCATCCCCGTCAACGATGTCGGCACCACGCAGGCCGACCTGAAAGTGATCGGCACTGAAGCCTCACCGGTCTGCGCCGACGGCGACCCCTCTCCCATGACGGCGCTCGGTGTCCTTGAAGGGATGCGGGCGTGTCTGCGCGCCACCGGCGACGGGAGTCTGCAGGGCGTGCGGGTGTGCGTACAAGGCGCGGGCAACGTGGGTGTCGCGCTCGCTCGTCTTCTGGCAGCGGAATCCGCAGAGCTGCTGGTGTCCGACACCGACGCTCGACGAGCCGATGCCGTTGCCCAAACCGTTGGAGCCCGCGTCATCGACCCCGCGACCGCGGCAGTCGCCGAGTGCGATGTTCTCGCCCCCTGTGCCCTCGGAGGCGTCGTCAACGACCGCACGCTGCCGGAGCTGCGCTGTCGGATCATCGCGGGCGGCGCGAACAATGTGCTCGCCGCCCCCGAGCACGCCGCCGCGCTGGAGGCCCGCGGAATCCTCTATGCACCCGACTTCTGTGTCAACGCGGGTGGCTTGGTCTTCCTTGAGGAGCGGCTCCTCGGCCATGACGACGCTCAAGCGGAGTACCGGGTCCGTCAGGTCGGCGAGCGCGTGGCGACGGTCATCGAGCATGCGCGTCGCTCCGGTGTGCCCCCGACAGAGGCCGCGCTCTCGCTGGCCAGGGCACGGCTCCGCCCTCACTGACGCGCCCTGCCTCAACCCTCGACTCCCGACCGAGCGTCTGCCCCCGAGTCGGAGGCGCGGCGCCCTCCGCTCCGCTACGGAGCGCCGGACGGCATTCGGCTCGCGCGGGCGCGGCTCTCGACCCGGGCCCCGACGCAAGAACGGTCGACGGCGGGAAGAGAGAGGGGGCACCATGTCCTTGCCGGTCCGGAACAACTGGGTTCGCACCTCCCGACTCGGCGCTTGGACGTCCGCGGACATCCAAGCGCGCCACACGTCAGGAAGCGAACAACAACCCAATCAACCTATGTGGTCACAGCACCAGCTCACCCCTCCGCAGGGCCCAGGTGAAGGCATGCCAAGCCGGACCGGGGAGGGTGAGCGAGGGCCCGTGGGCATCCTTCGAGTCGCGTATGGCAACGCCTGTCGGGACGAAGGCGGCCTCTAGGCATTCGGTCGCTTGCGCCTGAAGGTACTCGAACGCAAGTCTGTAGCGGTCCAGTTCCTGGTCCTTCTCCAGGAGGAGAGAGCCCGTGTGGAAGTCCACGTAGACCACGTCAAGTGCCGGCTCAGAGCCGCTGATGATGATCAAACTGCTCAGCGCGGCGGTGTGGGCAGCTCAGGACCACTACCCCGACAGGGCGCAACAGTCTGCCGGATCAGTCGAACTCCCGGAGCGCGGAAACGAGTTGCTGGCCTTCCTTGGCTCCTGCGCGCAGCAACACGGCTGCCGTGGAGTGCAGTTCGTTCCAGGAGTGGGGCCGCCCTACCGCAGCAGCATCGGGGACACTCGCCACGGCCACGGACACGGCTTGCGCCGACTCACCCGCTCCGGCGAGGGCGTGGGCGAGACAGGCCCGGTACCACGTCTTGTCACGCCGGTACTCGTCTGGCAGCGCATCGAGGCCGACCGTGAGATGGTCCATGGCCGCTTGCCAGTCATGCAGGTGCAGCGCCGCCATTCCTCGCTGAAGGGTGAACCACGTTTCGTCGTAGAAGTACATCCAGACCGGCTCATCCTCAAGATGCTCGGCCGCCCGGCTGATCAGCGCCTGAGCTTCGTCCAACAGACGGTGGGCGGCGCCGGGCTCGCCGTTGAGTGCATGGCCACGCGCGGCCATCTGCGCAGCCATCCCCTGTACTCCCCGAGACGTACCGGGGGCCGACCAGCGCGCCGCATCCGCCAAGCGCACGCAGCGGTCGCCGCGACCGCCAGACCACGCCATGTGTGCCTTCATGCTGAGCGTCGTAGCGGCCATGTTGGCGTCTCCGGCCTCCAACGCCCACTCGTGCGAACGGTCGTACCACGCCAGCGCCGCCGCCGTCTGCGCCTGATCCTGGGCCATCCACGCGAGGAACTGCGCGTGCTCGGATGCCAAACGAACCACACGGTCAGCGAGGGGACCACGGGCACCGGTGTATAGGTCAACAACGGTCCGGAGCTGTTGACGCATCACGTCGACGAGTGGCCGTGAGCCGATGGTGTCCTCGGCCCGGCGATGCTCGGCCAATAGTCGGTCCAGCCAGTCGAGAGTGGTTGTGTCTACCCGGTGGGCGGATTCCATCACGCTTGTGACACGTGCCAACAGGTCTTCGTCCGGCCCCGCCCCCGGGACCACAAGGCCCGCTACCGGAGATCCCCACGGAGTCGACAGAGCCCCGCTGGACTGGAGATCGGCGGGAACCCCGAGCCCGGCGAGGACACGTTGCCGCACCTCAACCGAGGTCACACGGCGACGACCACGCTCAATGTCAGAGACATCCGACTGAACGAGACCAACCCGTTCCCCCAACTTGGTCTGGCTTAGTCCGGTGAGCCTCCGGTAGGTCCGGAAGACAGCGCCCCAGTCCTCACTGACGACCGCCGCCGCCAGCTGTGGGTGAGACCACACGTTCCCCCTGAGCGCGTCCTCCATACCCCCAAATATAGGGCACTCCTATAGGGCCGAGGGATGGGTTCAACCCGCGCCCGACGCCAGGGTCTTCGTGACAGAAGACCCCCGCGACGCAGCGAACGTCCGGGGCGTGGCCACCAACCAGCAAGAGGTTGACGACAGTGCTCAAACCCACAGCCAGGCTCCCTGAAAGTCGCCCGCAGGCTGAGGCACAAACCGACGCGCGACAGTGGGAGTACACGACGTACGCCCCCAAGGGCGAAACCTGCCCCTCGTGCCTGAAGCCGATCAAGAGCCTTGAAGTCTGCCGCCGGGCCATGCTCGCAGCCCGGGACGCCTCTCCCGTCGTTGCTTACTGGCACTCGGACTGCGCCCCGAAGGAGGCGGCCCAGTGACTCAGGCGCAGCAGAACAACAGGAGGCGCCCGTGCTTGCCGAAGGGATGGACTTCCTTCTCCTCAAAGCCGGACAGCACCAACACGGCCCACTGGTACGCGACCTCCCCGTACCCCGTGGACGCCCTCAAGGCGGAATACGGCAGGACCGCTCAACCGCTGTGCCGTACGATCGCTGCGGCCACTTGGTCCGAGTTGCACACGAAGGTGGCCGCCCAGGCCCAGTTGTACGAACGGCTAACTGGCGTGGCGGGCGAGTGATGTGCATACGTCAGTGCGTCGCCACGGCTGAAGTGCCGCCCGTGTTACTGCTGTTGGCCATTTTCACGCCGGACGGAAACAGGTATCGAACAGCGAAAATGTCGACGCCCCTGGACGGTTCAGTGCGAACTCGGGCTGCGCCAAGGAAGGCCGGACCGCCATGTTCTGCTGCCAGCAGTAATGACCGAACGTGTCGCTTCGTGGTCAGGGTGACTCGAAATATGGGGCTGGCCATTCGATGGAGTTGTCGGCGTCGGCTTGGGCGACATGTTGGAGCAGCAGGGCTGTGGGGTTTTGTATATCGACCGCGGCGTCCTTCCCTAGCAGGCGAGTATCGACCGATATAGAGGGATACTCTATGCTCAGTAGTTTGCATATGTGCTCGAACTCAAGGTTCTCATTTCCGTTGCCGAGATTTCCATGAAGGTAGTCCCGCAGCCGTGAGCAGATGTCAAGCATGGCCGATCCGCTGTCCGTTATGCGGTACATTCCGCCTTGCAGGCTGTCGCTGTCAAGGAATCCGATGACGAAGAGTCGTTCGGTCTCAGAACGAATCGCATCTGCGCTTGCGGCCAGCGTCTTGGCGGTGTGGCTGTGGTTTCGATAGCCGTGATTCTTGACATGGGACAGAATGGCGATGGGTAGTCCGGGGCGCCGTGACGACGAAAAACGGGTCACGTCTTGCGGGGTGAGACCTCCGAGAGCCACCTGGAGGAGGAGGTCCTTTGTCATCTCCTCCTTCAAGTAGTTGTAGATCGATTCCTGGGCTTGCTCGTCGTCCGCATCAAAGTCCGATGGCACCCAAAAAACGCGCAAGCGAGACAAGCGATCCCGCATCGGCGTATCGAGGAAGGACTGAGTTACCTCCGCGAGCCGAGTGCGGTTCCGGCTCTCATGGCGCGCGATATATACCGCGGCAGCGATGTCCGACTCGTTGAGAAGCGTTCTGATGTCCTTGTCGATTCCATCCCCGCCGTGCTTCCACAATGTTTGCCCGGAAACCACCTTTGACCAGTCTTTCTTTAGGTCGCACGAGAAGTCAAAGAGCTTGCGTTGTCCCTCCGCATACCCGAACAACCTTGATCGTGAGGCGCTCTCCAGTATGCGTATAGCAGCATGTGTCAGGAAAACGTGTTCTGGTGAGGTAGGCACGGCGGCTCCATGAAGGTAGGAAGGCGGTTACTAAACCGCGTATCTCGTATATCCGGCACCGTCCTGATGTACGAGATCGATCCCCTCTATGTGGAGAAGATCCAGCAAGTCGTCGTGCGGCTTCTCGGGGAGCAGAACGGTCAGCTTGGGGTTGCGCGGTCTGATGTGCCTTACGTAATCCTTCAGTTGACCTACCGCTGTGCGTACTTCCTCTCGACCGCAGTCACCCCTCACCGAATACAACTCGTGTGCGGTGGCATCGTAGAGATCGGTCTTGAGGATGGTTGTCGTGCCTGCGATCTTAATCTGGAATGCGAAGACTTCGTGCCCCTGCTTTGTTAGCTCCGCAAGGTACTTGTCCCGCAGGTCTGATTGACGGAGGTCGGCTATGAGGCTCGGCTGTGCGGCACGCCTACTCTCCGATGCTCCTTTCCTCTTGGGCTCAACCATCTTGGGCTCGGTCATCCTGCTGGTGGTAACGCCCGCAGAAACCCTATGCGCATGAGTGGATTTGGCGCGTGCAATGACGTCCTCGGTGACGCGCTCAAAATTTTCTTTGGGGCGCAAGCGGAAGACAATGATGCGACGTCGGTCACCTTTCTCATCCAATGCCTCACGCACGGTGTATGGCTGCTTTGTGTCCAACTCAAATTCGCCGACATACCTTTGTTGTTTGGCGGAAGATTTGGAGTTGGATGCTTTTCCGGCTGCCATAAATACCCGCAGGGACCGTCTGGATTCCGCGTGATAGAGGACCGCTTTGTTCCGGGAACCCCCCGTTCCCAGAAACGTTTGGTCTTGGACCTTGCCTTGGCCCGTGTACTCGAACACGGGCCCCCACTGGTCCTCCTCTTCCAGCCAGCCGTCCTCGTAGCCGTACCGCTTGCCGCTGTCATGGTCTACGTAGATGAGGATGTTTGGGGTGGTATCGGAGGGTTCGATGCCTGCCTGACGCCCTCCGCCGAACACCTTCTTCATCTCTGCCCGCGTCGTCAGCAGTCCGGGTCTGATCGAAGATACGTCCATGTCTCGACGTTAGCCGAACCTCTGACGCCAAGAGTGCTCAATTAGTTTGTAGTGATGGCTGCATACGACCACACGTCCGCCGGTAGGGGGTGCTCAAGCCGCCATGTGATGGCCATCGGCTTGCTGCCCGTGTGGTCTTCGTAGGTGGCGGGCCCGAGAAGCATCCACGGCTGGGACTTGCCGATGTCGCTGTCCTTGTAGCGGCGCATGAACAGCAGGACGTGGCTGCCTCGATCGGTGTGATGCTGGTAGCGCAGTCCGGTTGGAGAGGTTTCGGCAGTCGAGTTCTGCGACTCCCAGTGGAACAGGGTTGGGCTCAGTGCGTAGTCCTTGTAGCGGATGGTGGGGGAGAAGTCCTTTTCGTTCTTCTCCAGGGTGATCAGCAGGGCGTCCGTCTGAAGTTCGTTGACCCACTGGACACCCTGGGCGAAGGAGCGGGGCATCTGACCGCCGAAACGGGCCACCCCGAGCGCCGCCAGGATCTCGGAGCGGTTATAGGAGCTGTGCACCTTCAGAGGGACATGGCTGTGGCTGCCCGACAGAGGGATGGGGAAGTGGTCTGCCCGATCGATGACGTACGACAGTACTTGTTGTAGTTCATCCCGGAATGCGTGCTGGATCCGAAGTGATTCGAGACCTTGCTGGAAGCTGGTGAATCCGCCCGCGTTGTCCCACAGGTTGAAGAACAGCATGCGGGCGTACGCCTGATCGGTCGGGGCCAGCGACTCATAAGTCGGTACGTCGTCGGCGAGTAGGCGGAGGTACGCGTTCGCGCGTTCGGAGTCGTCGATGTGGAGGAAGGCGTGGATGCGCTTGAGGAGCGCCGACTCGCCGGAAGGGGAGGGGAAGTTGAGTAGCCCCGCTCTGCGGAGGACCGTGGTCCAGGAGTTGTCGCTCTTGTACAGCTCCTTGATCTCCCGACGGCTCTCCCGGAGATAATCCGCAAGCCGGGGCGTGTCATAAGCCTTGACCTCGGTAACCAGGGTCTTGACCGTGGCGCCCAGTTGAGTACGGATGTTGTTGAGGACGAGATCCTTCGCCTTGCCTTCCAGAATGATCTGACATCCGGAGGGCAGGAGTGGGAAGTCATGCTTGATGTGGTCGACGAGCCGGTTTCTAGTGAGGTTCGTCAAGGCGCGGAACTGCTCTTCGAAGCGGAACTCCGCTCGATGCTGACCGATGAAGTCGAGCACCGTGAGGACGGGCTTCGTCTGGGTACGTCGCAGTCCCCGGCCCAATTGCTGGAGAAAGACGGTGGCGCTGTTGGTGGGGCGCAAAAGAAGGAGCGTGTCGACATCTGGGATGTCGAGACCTTCGTTAAACAAGTCGACGGAGAAGATGACCTGGAGCTTGCCGTCACGTAGCTCAGACAGGGCCTGAGCCCGAACTGCTGCTGGTGAGTCACTGTCGAGTGCCGTGGCTTGGAAGCCGGCCTGTCGGAAGAAGTCGGCCATGAAGTGGGCGTGCGCCTTGGTCACACAGAACCCCAGCGCACGCATGGCTCCAGGCTGAGAGACCTTGTCGCGGATCTGCTTGACCACGATACGTGCTCGGGCGTCGTTTCCGGTATAGAGATTTCCGAGTTCCTGGTTCGCGTATGTGCCCTTCCGCCAGCCGAGATTCGTCAGGTCTGTGCCGTCCGGGATGCCAAAGTAGTGGAAGGGACACAACAGGTCGTTCTCAAGGGCTTCCCAGAGCCGCATCTCTGCTGCGATGCGACCGTCGAAGAACTCATCCTGCACATTCAGACCGTCCATCCGCTCGGGAGTGGCGGTGAGACCGAGCAGCTCCTTCGGCTTGAAGTGATCGATGACTCGGCGGTACGTGGTGGCCGTAGCGCGATGGAACTCGTCGATGACGATGATGTCGAAGTGGTCCGGAGCCAGTTGCTCCAGCCGCTGGACGTTCAGCGACTGCACGCTGGCGAAGACGTGGTTTCCCGCACGCGGGTCTTCCCCGCCGTAGAGCAGCTCACCGAACGAGGCATCGTCCAGCACCTCTTGATACGTGCGTAGCGACTGCTTGAGGATTTCCTTGCGATGGGCGACGAAAAGCAGCTTTGGTCGGTCACCCTCGAACTTCTCGCTTAGGTTTCGGTAGTCCAGAGCGGCCATGACTGTCTTTCCGGTGCCGGTGGCCGCGACCAGAAGGTTGTGGCTTCGCCCGCGGATTTCTCGCTCGATCCGCAAGCGCTCAAGCATGTCCTGCTGGTAGGGGAAGGGGCGTACCTCCAGGCCCGACAGGCTGATTCTCAGATCAGCAGCGGACGCGCCGCCGCCCGCCTGGGCCAGGGCAGAATCGAGACGTTCGCTGTGCTGATCAGGGTCGTAGGTCTCGAAGGCGGAGTCGTTCCAGTAGGCATCAAAGGTCGCTTCGAACTTGTCGAGCACCGCCGGTGTGGCAATGGACGACAGACGTACATTCCATTCCAGGCCGTCAAGCAGGGCGGCCTTCGAGAGATTGGAGCTGCCGACGTAGGCGGTGTCGAAGCCACTGTTGCGCCTGAACAGCCATGCCTTGGCGTGCAGTCGAGTAGATCGGATCTCGTAGTTGACTTTTACTGTGGCGCCGAAGTCGCGGACGAGACGGTCGAGTGCATGGCGGTCGGTGGCGCCGATGTAGGTCGTCGTAATGACTCGGATCGGTACGCCCCGTTCTTTGGCGGAGCGCAGGGAGTCTTCCAAGACACGAATGCCGTACCACTTCACAAACGCGCAGAGCAGATCGATACGGTCTGCGGTGGCGAGTTCCGCTCTGAGCTCGGCGCCGAGGCTGAGGTCGTCGGGGGAGTTGGTGAGGAGTGAAGTCTCGGACAGGGGCGTGAGGGGACGCACCGCGTAAACGCCCGGAGCCTCCTGTCGAGCGAGAGCCAGGAGTTGCCGGGGGCCCTCCACGATGGTGCCGACAGCTTCAGTCTCAGCCGGATCAGACGCGCTGGCGGCCAGGGAAGCGAGGATGCGGTTCGCGGCCTCGACTCGGTCCGCTGGCGGAAGGTAGCGCAACCTTCGCACCACCGCTTCACCCACGTAGCGTGCCAGCACATGTGGGGCGGATTCCGGGCTGACCTCGGCGTCGATGGCTTTCCAGCCCGCGGCTTCGAAGCGCTTCAGCTCAAGGTCTACGTCGTGGGTGATCAGTTGCTCATAGACACCGGCGATCGGTGTTGACGCGTCCTTTGGCTGTGGTGCTTGCTGTGCCACGACTGCTCCCCTGATCCCTCGTGGTTCTTGCGTACGACGGCCGCGCCGACGTGGGATCTGTTCTAACAGCAGTCACTGCGTTCTTTCAGCGCGGCCGCTGAACAGGTGCCGTTCGGCGTTCCGTTAGGCCCCGTGGCAGCCCTGGTACGTTCCTCCCGTCCCGCACCAGCAAGCCGCCCCCCGTTCCGGGGGCCAGGTCTGGGCTCGGCCTCGGGCTGCCAGTGTTGTTGCGTACTGGGGCAGCAACTCCACCTCCGTCGGGGAGGATGCCTCCGATGCCGCGAATGCCTCGTACGACGGGACCGTGCCCGTGACGATGCCCAGGTTGGCCGTGCCCGAGGAGGACAGTTCGCGCAGGGAGGACTCTATGGTCGTCAGGTGCTGCTCGCGGGACGGGTACTCGGTCGCGAGGGACGGGTAGGCGGACAGCAGTTCGTCCAGTTCCGCCGTCGGCCAGTGCAGCACCGCCACCGGGAACGGGCGGGACAGGGCCTCGCGGTGGGTGCCGAGTTCCGCGCGGAGGCGGGAGATCTCGGCCGCCAGTTCCGCCGGGTTGTCCGAGCCGAGGGACCATACGCGTTTGGGGTCGTGGAGTTCGTCCAGGGACACCGAGGAGGAGCGGGTGGAGTGGAGGGTGTCGGCCAGGTTGTCCCAGTCGTCGTGGGCCGCGCCCAGCATCCGGCGGACGCGGTGGCGGCCGAAGAGGAGGGGGTGCGTGGCGTACGGGGGCTCGGGGACGTCCGTCAGGAGCAGCGTCGCGCCCTGTGTGAACGTGTCGTGTGCCGCTTCCAGTTCGTCGTGGGATTCGAGGGCCTCGGCCACGATCACCCAGGGCGCGGGGTCCCGGGGAGCGGCGGTGCGGACTCCGTCGATGATCGCGCGGGCCTCCGCCTCGTGGCCGTACTCCCAGAGGTTGGCCGCCTTCAAGGCCCGTACTAGGTAGGGGGTATCCAGGGTGTCAGGGGCGGACAGCAGGCGGTCGTAGAGCGCGGTCGCGGCGGGGCGGTCGCCGGCGAGTTCCAGGTGTGCCGCGGCCTGGAGGAGCAGGGCCTCGGCGTCCTCGGGATAGCGGCCGGCGGTCCGTTCCAGGCGTGCCGCTTCGGCGGTGTGGTCGACGTTCTCGGCGGGCGTGTCGGGGCGCATGGGGGACACCGTACTGCCGATGGCCGACAGGGAGGGCGGCGGCCAGGGGACCGGCCCGGTGAGGGGAAGGGCGTGCGGGAGGGGGTGAGGTGCCGGTCGTCGGGGGTGTGGGGCCGCGGACGCCATCGAGGTGGAGACGGCCGCGGCGATGTACACGTATGTCGGTTGTCGGTGACACGATCCTGCGGCAGACGTCGGCACGCGACTCGGGCGTTCCGCGGCCGTGCCGCGCTCGGCCGTGAGGCCCGCGTACGGCTATGCGCTCCCGCCCACTGAGCACAAGGCTCAGGTCACCCCCGTTCCCGCCCACTGATCACAAGGCTCAGGTCACCCCCGTTCCCGCCCACTGACCACAAGGCTCAGGTCACCCCCGTTCCCGCAGTGCCAGCACGCTTGCCGCGCCCGTCACCGCCAGGCCGGCCGACACGGCGATCGCCACGTCCGCTCCGTGGGACAGGCCCGCGCCGGAGGATGTGGCCAGGGCGATGGTCAGGGCCACGCCCGCGCAGGAACCGAGGTAGCGGAACGTCTGCTGGGCGCCCGAACCCATCGCGGCCCGCTCGACCGGTACCGACTCCACCGCCAGCAGCGGAAGCGCCGCGTTCAGCAGGCCGCTGCCCACCCCGCCGAGCACGAGCCCCGGTAGCAGCCGGACCCAGGAGTCCGCGTCAAGCGCGCCCAGCATCGTCAGCGCGCCGATCGCGTGGAGCAGGAAACCGGCCGCCAGTTGGCCGCGCGGCGGCACGCGCCCGGCAAGGCGCTTCGCCTGGAGCGCCACCGCGAAGGACAGCCCGGACCAGAGCAGGATCAGCCATGCCGTGTGCATCGGTGACAGGTGCAGCGTCTGCTGCATCAGTGCCGGGAGATAGCTGAACAGGCCGATCACCGCCAGGCCGGTGAACAGGCCGCCGGCCGAGGACGCGAGGAAGCGGGGGCTGCGCAGCAGACCGAGGTCGATCATCGGGGTGCGTACCCGCCGCTCCACGATCGTGAAGAGGACCACCAGCGCCACGGTCGCCGCCAGCAGCAGTCCCACCGGCGCCCGCAGCCAGCCGTCCCGGCCCAGCGTGAGCGCCGCGACCAGGGCGACCAGCGCCAGCCCGAAGGCCGCGGCCCCGGCCGTGTCCGGCCGTCCGCCCCGCGGCGAGCGCGACTCGGACAGCACGCGGACGCCCAGCCCCGCGACCAGCAGCGCCGCCGCGCCCAGGACGGCGTACCCCACCCGCCAGTCGGGCAGCGCGCCGGCGACCAGCGGGCCGACCGCGATGCCGCCGCTCACGAACGCGCCCCACACGCCGGTCGCGTGCAGCCGTCCGCGCGGGCTCGGGAACGCCGCCACCAGCAGGCCCAGACTGCTCGCCAGCAGCGCCGCGCTCGCCGCGCCCTGGGCGATGCGGGCCAGGGTGAAGGCCCAGGTCGACGTGGCCAGCCCGCCGAGGGCCGTGGTGATACCGAGGGCCAGCGTGCCGGAGAGGAAGACCCGGCGGCGGCCGTGGTCGTCGGCGAGGCTGCCGGCCACCAGAAGCAGCGCGGCGAGGCCCAGCGGGGTGCCGTTCAGGAGCCACGCCTGGGCGGAGACGGAGGTGTGCAGGGTCGCCGCGGTGTCCGGCAGCGTGACCGCCGGTGCCGTGTACGTCATCAGGGCCACCGCGGTCGCGGCGCTGGTCAGGGCCAGGGTGGCGGTGGGCCGGGGGCGCGGAGGCGATGCTGTGGCGGGCGCGGCGCGCGGGGTGCTCCGGGGGGTCGCGGCCAGGAGGGTTCTTTCATTGAACCTAGTCATGTGCGCTACCGTAACATCGTCGGTTCGGTCATTGAACCAAGGCGTCGGAAAGTGGCTAAGGTGGTCCCCATGGCACTGGGCAAGGACTACGCGACACAGGAGTGCTCGATCGCCCGCGCGCTGGAGGTCGTCGGCGAACGCTGGACGCTGCTCGTCGTCCGCGACGCGATCTACGGCGTCCGGCGCTACAACGACTTCCTCGTCCACCTCGGCATCCCGCGCGCCGTCCTGTCGGCCCGGCTCAAGGTGCTGACCGACGAGGGCATTCTCGACCGGCGCCGCTACCAGGAGTCGCCGCCCCGGGACGAGTACGTCGTGACCGAGCGCGGGATCGCGCTGTGGCCGGCGCTGCGGGCACTCGCCCTGTGGGGGCGCGAGCACTTCATGGACAGGCAGTTGCGTTCCTTCCGGCACGTGGACTGCGGTACGGAACTCGGGCCGTACGGCGAATGCCCGGCCTGCGGAACTGTCGTGCCCGTCGGGGACGTTGTCATCGTGCCGGGCCCCGGACTCGATCCCGATCCGGCCGACCCGGTCAGCCGGGCGCTCCTGAAACCGAAGCGGCTGCTGGAGCCCTTGGTGATCGAGCCCGCATCGACGGGGGAGCCCGCATGACCGACGGGGGACCCCGTGTGACCGACCGGGGACCTCGTACAACGGCCGAGACTCCGGGGACACAGACTCCGGGGACACAGACTCTGGGGATACAGACTCCGGGGACACAGACTCTGGGGATACAGACTCCGGGGATACAAGGGACCCTGTGTAGGGGCACAGGGGATCCTGTATATCTGTAAACCTGTGTAACGACGGGCGGTACGGCAGAGACCGAGACGTGCGGCAGCACGGCACGTACGAGCGCGCGAGGGGAGGGGCGATCGATGGTCCGTAGCTGGTTCGCCCTGCGCCCCGCCGCCGTCCTCCTGTTCCTGCTGCTCGAAGTCGCCCTGCTCGACACCGGCGCCCTGTCCGCCACGGTCGCGCTCGCCGCGACCGCCGCCGCGGCATCTGCGCTCGCCGTCTGCACCCTGATCGCCGCCCGCTGCGCCCCCGCCGTACCACCCACCCGGGTCCGTACGGCCATCCGCGACCGGGCCCGGCGTACGGCCTTCCTGCCCCAGCGGGACCCCGACGCCTCGGGCCGGCCACGGCCCAGAGCACCCGGGCACGCCCTCCCGGCGACCACCGCGTAGGGCTCACCCGGACCACCGGACACGCACGTGACCCCCGCGCGGGTCGTCATGCCGCCACGCACATCCGTCACCCCGGCACGACGAGACCCCACGGAGGGCTCACCCATGTCCGTTTTCGCCAGCCTTGTCGAGCAGCTCGCCGAGCTGCTCCGGCCGCTCTTCCACGCCTCCGCGGCGGCCGCCGCGATCGTCCTGTTCACCGCGTTCGTCCGGCTGCTGGTGCATCCGCTGTCCCGGGCGGCGGCGCGCGGGCAGCGGGCCCGGGCCGCGCTCCAGCCCCGGATCGCCGAGCTGCGCCAGAAGCACGGGAAGGACCCGCGGCAGTTCCAGCAGTCCGTGCTGGAACTGCACGCCGAGGAGAAGGTGTCGCCGCTGTCCGGCTGTCTGCCCAGCCTGTTGCAGCTGCCTGCCTTCTTCCTCCTCTACCACCTGTTCTCCAGCACGACGATCGGCGGGGAGACCAACGGGCTGCTCACGCACGAGCTGTTCGCCGCGCCGCTCGGGGGACGGTGGACGGACGCCCTCTCCCAGGGCGGGGTGTTCGGCGCGGCGGGCACCGTCTACCTCGGCCTGTTCGCCGTCGTCGCCGCCGTCGCGACCTTCAACTACCTGCGGACGAAGCGGATGACGGCGGCCGACGCGCCGGTGCCGGCCGGGGACGGGCAGGCCCCCGGGCTCGCGGCGGTCGGCCGGGTCATGCCGTTCTTGTCGTACTTCACGCTGCTGACCGTGGCCGTGGTGCCGCTGGCCGCCGCGCTGTACGTGGTCACCAGCACGACCTGGAGCGCCGTCGAACGGGTCGTGCTCTATCGGTGAGCGGTGAGCGGTGAGCGGTGAGCGGTGAGCGTGGGCGGTGGGCGCCCGTGGTCACCGGTCGCGCTGGTTACGGTCCAGTACGTGAACCGGGTGTTGCGGGCCGCGCGGTGACCTTGGAGGATCGACCAGTCCTCCGATGGCTGCATGGCTGCGCCCATCGGTCGGGGCGCCCGCGATCGAGGGAGATGGTGACCATGAAGCTGCTGCGAGTCGGTACGGCGGGGGCGGAGCGACCCGCGCTGCTCGACCCCGAGGGGACCCTGCGGGACCTGTCGGGACTGGTCGACGACATCGACGGGGCACTGCTCGCCGACGAGGCCGCGCTCGGCCGGGTCCGGGCCGCCGCGGAGGCCGGGGACCTGCCCGTACTGGACGCGACCGGGCTGCGGATCGGGCCGCCGCTCGCGCGCATCGGGAAGATCGTCTGCATCGGCCTCAACTACCACGACCACGCCCGCGAGACGGGGGCCGAACCGCCCGCCGAGCCCGTCCTCTTCTTCAAGGCCGCGGACACGGTGGTCGGGCCGAACGACACCGTGCTCGTGCCGCGCGACTCGGTGAAGACCGACTGGGAGGTGGAGCTGGCCGTCGTCATCGGACGTACGGCCCGCTACCTGGAGTCCGCGGAGGAGGCGCTCGGGCATGTCGCGGGGTACGCGGTGGTGCACGACGTGTCCGAGCGGGAGTTCCAGATCGAGCGCGGCGGGACCTGGGACAAGGGCAAGAACTGCGAGACGTTCAATCCGCTGGGGCCGTGGCTGGTCACCGCGGACGAGGTGCCGGACCCGCAGAACCTGTCGCTGCGGCTGTGGGTCAACGGCGAGCTGAAGCAGGACGGGACCACCGCCGAGCAGATCTTCCCGGTCGCGGAAGTCGTGCGATACGTCAGCCGGTTCATGACGCTCTATCCCGGTGACGTCATCAACACCGGTACGCCCGCGGGGGTGGCGCTGGGGCAGCCCGAGCCGAAGCCGTATCTGCGGGCCGGGGATGTCGTCGAGCTGGAGATCGAGGGGTTGGGGCGGCAGCGGCAGCAGCTCAAATCGGCGTAAGCGCTCCGCGTAAGCGCTCCGCTGGGGGCGGGGGAATGGGGGGTGTTCGGTACGGGGGGTTGTTCGGCTGCGGGTGGGGGGTGGCTGGTGGCCGGTTTGCGCAGTTCCCCGCGCCCCTGGGGTGGGGGAGTTGGTGGTTCCTCGGGTGCGGGTTGTCTGTGGTCGGTCGCGCAGTTCCCCGCGCCCCTGGGAGGTGGGGGTGGTGGTTGTGGTGGGGTGCGGGTTGTGGGTGGCTGGTCGCGCAGTTCCCCGCGCCCCTTTGGGGGCGGTCAGTTGGTTTGGTTGAGGAGGGTGGGTCGACGCTGTTGCGCCGCCAAGTCTTCGACGCTATTGCGCCTCCAACTCCTCGGAGCTCTTAGGGCGTGCAGCTCGGGGTGATCCGCGGGTGGTGGCTCAGAGCGTCACTGCCACGCCGTCGCGGGCGGACCTGCGGGCCGCCTCCAGCACGTCGAGGGCGTCGGCCGCCGCCGTCGCGGTGACCGGGTTGGCACCGGCGCCGGTGAGGGCGTCGGCCACCGCGGCGTAGTACGCCGGGTAGTCGCCGGGCAGGGTGGGTACGGGGGTGCCGCCGCCGGTGAGCGGGGACTCGCCGGAACCGAGGCGGCCCCACCGGGACTCGGGCTCGGCGCCCCAGCCGGATCCGGGCCGCCGCCCCTCGCGCAGGGCCGCCTCCTGCGGGTCGAGGCCGTACTTCACATAGCCCGCGCGCGAGCCGAGCACCCTGAAGCGGGGGCCGAGCTGGGCGGCCGTCGCGGAGACATACAGGTGGGAGCGGACGCCGCCGGCGTGGGTGAGCGCGATGAAGGTGTCGTCGTCGGTCTCGGCGCCCGGGCGGCGGATGTCCGACTCCGCGTACACCTGGGTGGCCGGGCCGAACAGGACCAGGGCCTGGTCGACGACATGGCTGCCGAGATCGTAGAGCAGACCTCCGATCTCTGTCGGGTCGCCGGACTCGCGCCAGCCTCCCTTGAGCTGCGGACGCCAGCGCTCGAAGCGGGATTCAAAGCGCCGGACGTCGCCCAGCGCGCCCTCGGCCAGCAGGGCGCGCAGGGTCAGGAAGTCGTTGTCCCAGCGGCGGTTCTGGAAGACCGACAGCAGCAGGCCGCGCTGCTCGGCGAGGGCGGCCAGCTCCCGGGCCTCGGCGGCCGTGCCGGCCAGCGGCTTGTCCACCACGACCGGCAGGCCCGCCCCGAGGGCGGCGGTGGCCAGCGGGACATGCGTCCTGTTCGGGGACGCGATGACGATCAGGTCCAGCTCGCCCGCGCGGTCGAACAGCTCGTCGGGACGGGCCGCGAGTCGGACGTTCGGGAACTCGGCGCGGGCCCGCTCCTGCCGTTCGGGATCCGCGGTGACCACCGTGTCGAGGGTGAGGCCCTCGGTGGCGGCGATCAGCGGGGCGTGGAAGACGGAGCCCGCCAGGCCGTAGCCGATCAGGCCCACGCGAAGGGCGGTGCCAGTCGTCGTACCAGTCGTACCAGTTGTCATGCGGCCTACTTTCGCAACGCCGTTGCCAAAGCACAACGCAGTTGATGTGGGCGCCGCTGTTCGGGCGGTGGGACGGTTGCTGTCGGTCATGGCGTCGGTCGTGGTGTCGGTCGTGGCGTCGGAGTGGCCGAGGACGGCGACAAGCGGCCCCCAACCAACAAGTGACGCCGGGGGAAGGCCGGGGGCTCGGTGCTGGGCCGGGTGGGCGGATGCGCGGCGCCGTACGAGTGTCCGTGCGGGGCGGTGCCGTCCCCGCTCGTCCGGGGTCCGGCACGGTCATGTGCTCATGCGACTGTGTCCGCCCCTGTCCCTCTGTCTCGCCGCGGCCGCCGCCCTCGTCCCCGTCCCGCCGACTCCCGCGCAGGACGGTCCCACTCCTGGCTGTGTCGGCCCGGACACCCGGGAGTTCCCGCTGACCACCCGGATCCGCGGGGGACCCGCCTCCTATGTCGCCGGGGGCGGGCCCGGGAGCTGGTATCTCGACCTCACCAACACCACCCACGACACCTGCGCCGACATCCACCCGGTCGTCGTGCTCGTCGACGACCGGCACGCCCTCAAGTCCTCCCAGCCCCGTATGGAGTTCTACGACGGCCCGCGCGTCCGCCCCGTGCGCTTCGAGACCACCGACGAGGACGAGCTGGTCGGCGTCTTCGAGGGGGACGGCTTCGGCGGGTTCACCGTGGCGCCCGGCGCGACCGTCACGGTGCGGGTCAGGCTCTCGGTCACCGCGGACACCGAGCCCGAGACGGTCACCGCCAACGCCGCCGTCGTACAGCGGCGCGGCGCGGACGGCGACTGGGTCGGGCAGTCGAACGACTACCGGTTCACGGTCGCGGACGGCCGGGCGCCGGACACGGCGGAGAACGGGGGCGGGGCGGACGGCGGGTCGGCCGGCACCGTTTCCACGGTGCACGCCGAGGCGGGGGATACGCCCGAGAAACTGCCCGGCCTCGGGTTCGGCGCCGTCGCGTACTCCGCCGCGGTCGGGCTCGTCGTGTTCGCCGCCTGCGCAGCCGTCGTCCTCGGGGCGCGTCGGCGCCGGTGATGCCCACACTCGGCGTCCCCGCCCCCGGCGCGCCAGCCCCGACGGCGACGATCCCCGGGTGGACGCCTCCCGCGTGGACGACTCCCGTCACTGAGGCGCCATACGGCGCGGAAGCACGGCGCGGAAGCAGTCGGTCACATTGCCACCGCGGGTGACCGACGCCGCAGCACGCCCCGTTCGGCGGAGCGCTTACGCTGGGGGCGCCGGTACGCCGTGGTTCCGGTGCCTCCAGCCCTTGACCGTACGCATGCCAGGAGACCGAAGCACATGGCAGACCGCAGGCCCATCGAGTCCTGGCTCACCGACATGGACGGCGTGCTGATCCACGAGGGCGTGCCGATCCCCGGCGCCGACGCCTTCCTGAAGAAGCTGCGTGACTCCGGGCGCCCGTTCCTGGTCCTCACCAACAACTCCATCTACACCCCGCGCGACCTGCACGCCCGGCTGAGCCGGATGGGCCTGGACGTGCCGGTGGACAACATCTGGACCTCCGCGCTGGCCACCGCCCAGTTCCTCGACGACCAGCGCCCCGGCGGCAGCGCCTATGTCATCGGCGAGGCGGGACTGACCACAGCGCTGCACGACATCGGGTACATCCTCACCGACCACGAACCCGACTACGTGGTGCTGGGCGAGACCCGCACCTACTCCTTCGAGGCCATGACCAAGGCGGTACGGCTCATCCTCGGCGGCGCCCGCTTCATCTGCACCAACCCGGACGAGACCGGCCCCTCCACCGAGGGCCCGCTGCCCGCCACCGGCGCCGTCGCCGCGCTGATCACCAAGGCCACCAGCCGCAAGCCGTACTTCGCGGGCAAGCCGAACCCGCTGATGATGCGCACCGGCCTGAACGCGATCGGCGCCCACTCCGAGACCAGCGCCATGATCGGGGACCGCATGGACACCGATGTGCTGGCCGGCATAGAGGCGGGGATGCAGACGTTCCTGGTGCTCACCGGCCTGACCCGGCCCGAGCAGGTCGAGGACTACCCGTACCGGCCGTCCAAGGTCGTGGACTCGATCGCGGACCTGGTCGACCGCATCTGAAACCTTTGAAGCCTTTGTAAACCTTTGAAACCTTTGTGACCCGAACGGCGCAGTCGGACGCCGTCGAGGATGCGGGCCCGTGGGCCCCGGGGGAGCCTCCAAGTACTGGAGGTTTCACGATGGGCTCACTATCCCTCACTCTCGGTACAGGAATGCTGGCCGCCGTGGCGCTCGCCCCGTCGGCGTACGCGGCGGACGGCGGCGGAGTCTCGGTGGCCCCGTCCGCCCCCGCCCCCGGCACCGACGCGGCCCTGCGGGTCGCCGGCTGCGACACGAGCACGGGCACCGCGGTCTCCGACGCGTTCGCCACGGACGGCAGCCTCACCGCCATGGACGGCACCTTCGCCGCCACCGAAGGCACCTTCACCGCCGCGGAAGGCGGCCCCACCGGCGCGGTCGGCACCCTCACCGGCCGGATCCGGATCCGGCCGGCGGCCCCGTCGGGCCCCCACGACGTGCGCATCGCCTGCGGCGGCACACAGATCACGGGCACCGTCACGGTGGCCGAGGCCGGCTTCGGCGCCGCGCTCCCGACCGGCGTCCCCGCCGCCCCCGTCGCCACGCCCGTCGCTGCGGTCGCCACGCCCGTCGCTGCGGTCGCCACGCCCGTCGCCGCGGTCGACGCGACGGGTGGCGACAGCGCCTATTTCGCCTCCGTCGCCACCCGCTCCGCGGGTCCCGGCCTCGTGCACGCGGTCATCGGTGTCGTCCTGGTCGGCCTCGCCGCGGTCGCCATAGGGCTGCGCAGCGCCCGCCGGAGCCGCGGCAAGGACTGAGAGCGCCCGCCAGACGTCAAGTCCCGTATCTGTGGCTCTCCGTCACCCCCGCAGGCAGCCCGCAGGCAGCCCACAGGTGGCCCGGAGCGCCACCCGGGGGCACCGGATGCGACGGCCCGCCTGCCCTTCCGTAAGCTCGACAGGGTCGCCGCGGCCTCGTGACCGGCACGGCGGGTATGTCACGATTGAGCCTCACGAGAGTGCACCCAGGGGGGAGTTGGATGTACGTCAGCAGGGGGGTCCCGGCTTCGGCGCGGGCACGGGCGTCCGCGCTGGTGCTGGGGGCGGTGCTACTGGTCACCGGATGCTCGTCGTCGGACGACGGGAAGAAACCGGGCGACGCGGGCGCCCGGATCACTCAACAGCCCAAGGACGCCGACCCGTTCTGGGTGAACCCGGACGGGAACGCGGCCCGTCAGCTCGCCACCTACGAGAAGGGCGGCAAGGACGCCGAGGCCGACCAGATAAGGAAGATCGCCGAGCATCCGACGGGGGAGTGGGTCGGTACGGAGAACCCGGAGCGGGAGGCGCGCGGCTTCACCGAGGCCGCTGCCGAGTCCGACCGCACGGCGCTGCTCGTCCTCTATAACATCCCGCACCGCGACTGCGGCCAGTACTCACAGGGCGGGGCCGCCGACGGCAACGCCTACCGCGACTGGATCGACGGCGTCGCCCAGGGCATCGGCGACCGGGCGGCGACGGTGATCCTGGAGCCGGACGCCCTGCTCCACCTGGTCAACGGCTGCACCCCGGACCAGTTCCACGAGGAGCGCTACGACCTGCTCAAGGGCGCCGTAGCCAAGCTGAAGTCCCTGAAGAACACGAAGGTGTACCTGGACGCGGGCAACGCCGGCTGGGGCCACCCCGACCAGATCTTCGAGCCCCTCCAGTGGGCCGGCGTCGACCAGGCGGACGGCTTCTCCGTCAACGTCTCCAACTTCTACTCCACCGAAGAGTCCATCGCCTACGGCAAGCAGCTCTCCGCGAAGGTCGGCGGCAAGCACTTCGTCATCGACACCAGCCGCAACGGCAACGGCCCCTACACGGGCGGCAATCCGGACGAACGCTGGTGCAACCCGCCGGGCCGGGCGCTGGGCGAGCCGCCGACGACGAAGACGGCGGACCCGCTGGTGGACGCCTACCTGTGGGTCAAACGCCCCGGCGAGTCGGACGGCGAGTGCAAGGGCGGCCCCAAGGCAGGCGAATGGTGGCCCGCCTACGCCCTGAAACTGGCAAAGGCTTCCAACTGACGTCAGTCCCCGCGCCCCGAAGGAGCGCGAGGTCGTGTGGATATGCGGCTCCACCGCGTGGGCGGCGCGCCCAGCCGAAGCGAACCGGCAGCCGCAAGGCGTCCAAGCCGGTGCGGCGAGCCGCTACGGCCGGCGGGGTGTCCACGCGCGCCATTACCGCACTTCACGCCCAGACGAAACGACCCCCGTCCAGGTGCGACGGGGGCCGATCTCAGTTCCCGGGCACGGAGCCAGGGGTACCGTTCTGGTGTCGATGCAGAACGGAGACCGGTATGCCCCTGCACACTGACGAGCACACAGGCGCACGCATCGCGCACACCCGCAAAGTCCGCCGGTTGACGCAACGCGAGTTGGCCGACCTCTCACACGTCTCTTACAGCACCTTGACCAAGGTGGAGCAGGGCGTCCTGCCCCCAAGTCCCTCGGTGATCGGCGCACTCGCCCGCGCCTTGTCCGTTGCGGTCACCGAATTGACCGGTCAGCCCTACCTCGAAGAACTGAGGCAGGACCAACTGGACGGCCTGATCAACCCGATTCGCGAAGCCCTCAACGTCTATGACCTCGGCCCGGACCCGGACGTGACTCCGCGCCCCGTCGAGGAGTTGGAGGCACACGCGGACAGGCTGTGCGCCATGGTCCGCGCGACGAACATCAAGCAGGTTGCCGCCGACCTACCCGGCCTGATCCACGAGGCCACGGCAACTGCGCACAGGGACTCGGCAGACCGCAGCTGGCGGTTGCTCGCGAGCACGTACCGGACCGCGTACGACGTGACGACGAAACTCGGGTTCGCCGACCTGTGCACCGTGGCGCTCGACCGTATGGACTGGGCAGCGCAGCGGGCCTCTGACCCCGTGCTGACGGGGATGCGTCAGTACCTGCGGGCACTCGCCTATCTCCGGGCGAGCGACTACCGGACGGGTAAGCGGCTGGTCCAGTTGGGCATGGCCACCCTGGAGCAGGCAGAGCCGGGGCGCGTGACGGATGCCGTCACGGGACAGCTCCACCTCGGCGCCGCCGTGCTGGCTGGACGGGACAAGGACAAGGACGCGGCAGAAGGACACCTCAGCGAGGCAGAGCGCATCGCGGAGCGGACCGGTCCGGCCGAGAAGGTGCATTGGCTGTCCTTCGGACCGACCAACGTCGGCGTCCACCGGGTCAGTGTGCTGGCTGAACTGGACCTGTATCCGGAAGCCGTGCATTCCGCGCAGGAGACCACGATCCCGGACGGGTGGCCTCCGTCGCGACTCGCACACCATCACGCCGAAGTGGCGCGAGCGCAGATGTGGACGGGACGCACGGATGCAGCGTTCAAAAGCCTGTTGACGGCACGCAAGCTGGCACCGCAGCAGACGCGGTATCACCCCACGGTGCGCGAGACATACGCCGGGCTGGAGGCAGCCAAGCGCAGGATGCCCGAAACCTTCAGCAACTATGGTGCATGGCTTCATATTTGACGTAGCGTCAAGTCATGGCCGGAGCTATCAGCGATGACTGATAGTTCCGGCCTTCGTCTGTCGGCACGATGCCAGGGTCAGAAGACCCCCGCGACCGTGCGACCGGTCCGGGGGCGTGGCCACCAACCGGTAAAGGGTTGACGACGTGCCCCATACAACCAGAATCCCCACGCTGAGCCAGCGAGCGGGGGTCAGCCGATGACCAGGGCGGACACCGACGCCGGGCAATGGGAGTACATGACGTACGCGCCCAGGGGCGAAACGTGCCCCTCGTGCCTGAAGCCGATCAAGAGCCTTGAGGTCTGCCGCCGGGGAATGCTCGCAGGTCGGGACGCCTCTCCCGTCGTCGCTTACTGGCACACGGGCTGTGCCGCGAAGGGGACGGCACAGTGACCCAGACTCAGCAGCGCAAGGCTGGGCGCCCGCGCTTGCCGAAGGGGTGGACTTCCTTCTCTTCGAAGCCGGACGGCAAAACCACGGCGCACTGGTACGCGGCCTCTCCGTACCCGGTGGATGCCCTCAAGGCGGAGTACGGCAGGAGCGCGCAACCGCTGTGCCACACGGTCGTTGCGGCCACGTGGACGGAACTGCACGCAGAGGTAGCCGCTCAGGCCGAGTTGTACGGGCGGCTTACCGACGAAGTAATCGAGAGAACCGTCAGTGCGCCGAAGCCGCCGAAGTGCCGCCGAGCTGCTGTAGGCCATGCTCGCCGGACAGCCTGAACAGGACAGTGCCGCCAGGCCCGTACTGGTTCCAGCCGTCGGCGTGCGACCGGCTCGTCCCGACCCGGCCGCTTCGCGAGGCCCTGGCGCAGCTTCGCCCCGAGCCCACCCCACATGTCGCGCTCGCGGCCCAGCTCGGCATCGCCCCTTGGATCCCGTGCTCGTCGGTGGGTGACGCCCCAGGACACCGACGAGCACGGCCCAACCCCTGCGGCCGGGGAGGATCCGGCCCGGCCGCAGGTCCTACACAGAGACGAGCCCCCATGACGAAGCTGTTCTCTTCCTTGACCTGGAGAGTGTGCCTTGCTCACAGCACCGACATTCCGCAGCATCGAAGGCGCCTACATCGCCTTGCTGGAGCTTGCAACCAAGGAGCCCGAGCACCGCATTGACGCACGAGGCAACGCGGCCCTCGAAGTGCTCGGCGTCAGCTTCAAGCTGCCCAACCCGAGACAGCGCCTGCCCTTCTTGGCCGAGCGTAAGGTCAACCCGGTCTTTCAGTTCGCCGAAGCGCTCTGGTACCTCGCCGGCCGCCGTGACCTGGAGATGATCGGCTACTACGCGCCGTCCATGCAGGCCAGCAGCGCCGACGGAGTCAACCTCGGCGGATCTGCGTACGGCTACACGCTGTTCACCCCCGCCGACGGCGAGAAGCGGTCGCCTTTCGAACAGGTCGTGGAGTTGCTGCGGAACGAGTCGGACAGCAAGCGCGGGTACCTGCCCGTGTTCTCCGCGAAGGAACTCGCCGACCGCGCCAATCCGGACGTCGCGTGTCTGGCCGGTCTGCATCTGCTGGCCCGTGACGGCCGCCTGCACATGGTGTGCAACATGCGCGCCAACGATCTGGACTGCGGCCTGCTGAGCGACGTGTTCTCTTTCACGATGATCCAGGAGTTCATCGCCATCCAACTCGGGCTGCGGCTCGGCACGTACACCCACACCATCGGCTCCGCGCACGTCAACGACGCCAACGCGGACCGGGTCCGCCGCGTCCTCAACGAGGTTGCGACCCGCACGGCGCCGACCACCTTCCCATTCCCCGCGATGCCCGAGTCGACAAGTGCGGAGACCATCTCCGATGTCCTGCGGCACGAGCAGGCGCTGCGCCTGAACCGGCTCCGCTACAGCGCCCAGCACATTCAACGCCTGGACCTGGAACCGTACTGGAAGCAGGTGGTGATGTTGTTCGAGCTGTACCGGCAGATGCAGCACGACAAGACCGCGGCCGTCGACCCCGTCCTCGTGGCCGCGCTCGACCCGGGCCTGCGCTGGCTCATGAAGCGCAAGTGGCCGGCCTGCATCGCGGCCACCACCGGGAGCGCGCAGTGAGCGCCGCCGGCAAGCCGGTGAGCGGTGCCGTCGTCGACGGCGTGGAGTTCGACCGCTGGGCGGTCGTCCTGTGCAAGCCGGACGCCGTGGCGCGGGGCCTGGTCCCCCGCATCCTGGACATGATCGCGGCGGCAGGGATCACCGTGTCGGACCGCATGGACGTAGTTGCGCAGCCATGGCAAGCACACGTTGCCTACCGGGACATGCTCGCCGACCCCGGCCGCCGCAACCTGAGCGATCTGCCGTCCTACATCGACGCCGCCTACGTGGGACGGACCGTCACGGTCGCCCTGGCGCATGGTGAGCCCGGTGTGCACGCCCGGCTGCGGCAGCTCATCGGCCACACCGACCCCACCCGGGCAGTGCCCGGCACGATCCGCGGCGACCTCGGCAACGACAGCATGACCGCCGCGTCATCCGAGAAACGGCTCGTGCGTAACCTGGTCCACACCTCCGATGACCCGGTCGGCGCCCGCCGCGAGTACGGCACTTGGTACGGCCCCGGTGTCCGCCTGCGAGTGTCCGACTTCGACCGCTGCTCGGTGATCCTCTGCAAGCCGGACGCCGTACAGCGTCATCTCGTCGACACCGTACTTGACCGGTTCACCGCGGCCGGTGTCACGATCGCCAACCGCCTTGATGTCACAGTGCAGCCGTGGCAGGCACACGTGCACTACTGGGATCTCCTCGTTGACGCCGACCACTTCCCGGACCGGGACATTCCCGCCTGCCTGGACGACGCGTACGTCGGCAAGACGGTCTCGGTCGCCCTCGCCTACGGCGAGCCTGGCATCCACGCTCGCCTGCGGCATTTCATCGGGCACTTCGACCCGACCCGGGCCGCTGCCGGCACCATCCGCGGAGACCTTGGCAACGACAGCCTTGAGCGTGCCGTCGCGGAGAAGCGCCTGGTGCACAACCTCGTGCACACCTCGGACGATCCGGACGCCGCCCGCCGCGACTTCGGCACCTGGTTCGGCGCCACCCGCCGTCTGCTGCTCACCTCCCCCTCCGGCATCCCGATCCAGCCCACCCATGCCGAATGACCACCCAGCCTCCGGAGGTTCACGTGACCCCTCCCGCCACGCCGCGCCGCCTGCTCCCCCTTCTGACGCCTGAGCAGATCAGCGGGCTCAAGCCGGAACTTGCTGACGTGATCGAGTACCGCAAGTCAGGTCTGTCCCTGAACGACATCATCGGCTGCCCGCTTGAGTGCGGATACTGCGTCCGGCACCTGTTCAGCAACTTCGAGATGAAGACGCCGCGACGGCTGATGGGCGACGAGGCCGCCGTCGAAAGTCTCGTCAGCCACCCGTACTTCCGGCCCCACACGACGCCCATCCAGCTCTACAACCGGGCCACCGACCCGATGCTGCCGGTCGTCAAGCCGCATCTGTTCACGAAGCTGCGGATGCTCGACGAGCGGGGCCTGACCAACCACGTGCTGATCATCACTCGATGGCGGGTCGACGCCGACGACTGCGCCGTTCTCAACAGCTTCAAGCACCTGCGGCTCACCGTCCTGGTCACCCACTCCGGCATCGACGACACGCGCATCGAGCCGGTGGACTCCACCATCGCGGCGAAGAGCCTGCACACCTTGTACGAGTACGCCGAGTGCTACCGCACCATCCTGTACTGGCGGCCGATCGTGCCTGGCCTCAACGACTCCCCGGAACACCTCGAACGGGCCCGTGAACTGTCGCTGCACGCGCACGCCACGGTGTTCACGGGCTTGTTCTTCCGCGACGAGATCAAGGCGTACTACGAGGGTCATGGCCTGCCGTCGCCGTACGACACCACGGCACGGCGGAAGATCATGCCCGAGCCGGCCGAGCAGCGAATCATGGACGCCTACGAGTCCCGCCACATGCCCGGCGGAGCCTCCTGGGGGACCCTGTTCCGCAAGACGAGCTGCGGTGTCGCCTACGCGCACGGAGAGGCCGACTACAACGGCCACTACGGCATCAAGGAGCTGTGCGACATCTGCCCGCCGAAGCAGATCGCGCTATGCAAGCGGGCGTGGCGCAAGCCGGAATTGGCGGAGGTCACCCGCGAGGCGCGCGCTCTGGGGGCGGTCGGCGACGTTGAGGTCAATGACCGTGCCATCGTCGTGGAAGGACTGGACGAGCCGCCCCGCTACTTCCTGCAGCACGGGTTCGGCTTCCAGTGCCATGCCCGCGAGCACCCCCACCTGTACCGCCAGCACGGCCGGGCCCCCGTCGGCTGGGAGGCGGAGAACGGAACCGACCCCACATGATCTTCAGCACCTGGCCCTCGCTGCTCGTTGTCGACGTCGAAGGCAACGGCACCACTCCGCCCGACCTCGTCGAGGTGGCCGCTCTGCCCATCCGGGACGGCTGCCCCGACAAGACCTCAGCAAAGGCGTGGCTGACTCGCCCCAACCGCCCCGTCACCTCCTTCGCGACCCGGGTGCATGGCCTGTCCAACGACGACTTGGCCAACGAGCCGGCATGGGCGGAGATCGCGGGCCAGGTGCACGCCTTCATGGGCACGGCGTGGATCTGCGCGCACCACGCCCACACCGACTACCGCGTGCTGAGCGCCCACCTGCCGAGCTGGGAGCCGGCCGGTGTCCTCGACACCCTCCGACTCGCCAGGACCACCTTCCCGGACCTGGGCAAGTACAGCCTGGACGCCCTCATCGAGCACGTGAAGCCCGACCTGAGCGGGGCCCCCGCCCAGCGGCACCGGGCCACGTTCGACGCGTTCGCCACGGCGCAGCTCCTCATCGTCATGGCCTCCCGATACGAGACCTGGGACCGGTTGGTCGCCGCAGCCGTGCCGCCCGGCCTGCCCGGTGCCCCCGAACCAGAACAGGACCCGACCCTGTGGTGACCACTTTCCAGCCCATCCGGATCAGCGTGCTCGGCACGCACTCGACCGGCAAGACGACGCTCCTGAAGCGCATGGAAATGGAGCTGCGCGGCCACGGCCTCACCGTGGCCCGCACCGGCCGACTCGGCAAGCGCGCGGCCGAGGCCGGCCTGCCGAAGATGCAGCACCACACCGCGCAGTCCACAGAGTGGATCATCACGCAGGGCATCGTCGACGAGATCGGCGCCGTCGTCCAGGGCGCCGAAGTCGTCCTCGTCGACCGGGCCGCTCACGACGCCATCGCCTACTGGCACGCCGCACTGGCCTTCCGCGCCGAGACGCCGCCCCGCCTCGAACGGGAGCGGCTCCTGGCTCTCGCATCGACGCAACTATCCAAGTACGACCTGGTGTTCGCCACCGTGCTCGACGAGGGAGTGCCGGTCGACACCAGCCACGACTACGACGCCGATTTCCGGCGCCTCGTCGACGAGCACGCGCACCGCCTCCTGGCCAACGAGAACATCTCTCACCAGCGCGTGACCAGCGACCCCGGCAGTCAGGCCCACGCTGTCGCCGTGGCCATCCGCCTGTGCCTGAAGGAGTCCCTGGTATGACGACGCCCCCGCCGGAACCATCACCATCGCCGGGAAAACCGTGTCCCGGCTCGGATTCGGCACCATGCGGCTGACCGGCCCCGGCACCTGGGGTGACCCGGACGACCGCGACACGGCGCTTACCGTCCTCCGGCAGGCCGTACACACCCACGGCATCAGCCACATTGACACCGCCGATGCCTACGGCCCGCATACCGTCGAGCACCTGATCCGCGACGCGCTCTACCCCTACCCGGAACACGTCTTGATCGCCACGAAGGTGGGCATGGTCCGCCCCGCACCAGGACAGTGGAGGCCGCTGGGCAACCCGTTCTTCCTGCGCGCCACCGTCGAGGCGAGCCTTCGCCGTCTGTACGTCGAACGGCTGGAGCTCTGCCGGGAGCTGGACATCCCTTACATGGTCTACCGGCCACTCGGCGCCGACACGTTGGCCCGGGTACACGGGCCTCAAGCACCGCTGGACTGGCTTCTGAACTACGGGCCCCACATCGCGTCCATCCCTGGCACCGGCCACCCTCGCCACCTGGATGAGATCGTGGCGGCCGTCCGGAGCAGTCCAGCTTGATGCCGACCGTCACTGCCGCAGCGCCCGTAAGACGTCGCGCTGCCTATGAGAACTGGCGGCCACCGGTGGTAGGCGTCGCGCTTTTCTCCCCGTCGGCGCCGACCGCCTTGCCGTAGCCGACTTGCGGGGGATGCTCATGTTGCCGGTGGGAGGTGCCCTCGACGGACAGACCCCAGAGGATGCAGCGCACCACGTGCTTTCCGGGGCTGAGCTGTGGTCCTTACGTCGTGTCATGGTGGACGCGGTGCAGACACGACGCAGGAAGATCATCACGCACGTTCTGGCAGCACCGTCCGTGACCAGCGAGGTGGTGAGCACGCTGGGCTATCACGATCCGCGAGCCACGATACGCATCATCCCCACCGCGCAGTTCCTGAACGAGGCGTGGCCCAAGACGCGGCTGCAGGTCGTGGTAGGGCTGCAGGCACTCGCTACCGGCGTAACCGTCCTCATCGAAGACGGCAGGGCACGGAGAGCGCCAACGCAATCTGCCACCTGAGCCCGCTGTGCCACCGAACCCCCGACTCGGTGGGCGAATCGCGCCCCGAAGGGGCGCGGGGAACTGCGCGACCAGCCACAGCGCTCCCGCGCTCAAAGGCAAACCCCCGTTAGCAGCCACCCAAGCCAGCGCAGCGCTCCCGTGCCCGAAGAACGAACCCGCGTTGCCGGCGGCCCAAGCCGGCGCAGCGCTACGGTGCTGCGGCTACGGAACCTTCACCCACTGTGCCTTGGACGGTGTTCCCTGGTCGTCGTCCACGAAGAGCATGTACCACCCGGACTGCACCAGGTTACGGTCCTTCGGTACGGTTACCGTGATCTTGTCCCCGGATGTGGTGAAGTCCAGCGCGACGGACCGCTGGTCGACGTCCGTCACATGGGTGGAGGCGCTGGGCCGGATCAGCCGGACCTTCTTGATCGTCGAGGCGTGCTGGGAGGTGAAGGTCCCCGAGGCGCCGCGGGCGATCGTCTTCGGTCCGCCGGACAGCGAGGGCCGTGAGTCCCGGTAGAGATACGGCGGCGTGTAGATCTCGATCCGCTGCTCGAACTTGCCCGGCTTGGTGTTCGCCTTGTCCGCGTACAGCGAGTCGGACCCGAAGAACATCACCCGCCCGTCGGGCAGCAGGATCGACCCGGAGTGGTAGTTGCGGCCCACCAGCGGGTCGGCCACCTGCGTGAAGCTGTTGCTGTCCGGGTGGTAGATCCGCGCCTGGTGGATGTTGGAGTCGCTGCGCCCCCGGTAGTCCTGCGAACCGCCCGAGACCAGCACGGTGTCATCGGGCAGGATCGAGGACTGCGGGTAGCGGGTGCCCTCCTCCAGCGACGGCCCGTCCACGAACTTCGGGTGGGTGGCCTTCAGGTCGATCAGCCGGGTCTTCTTGCTGGACAGCTTGGACTCGCCGACCCCGCCCCCGCCGATCACCAGGTATTTCTCGTCCTGCGCGGGCGGCAGCAGCACCGTGCCGGAGGTCTCCATCATGTCGGCGTCGCTCAGCCCGGTCAGCTTGGTGAACGCGTTGGTCTGTACGTCCCAGATGCCGGGGTCGCGGCCCACGTCGTCGGGGCCGTAGCCCGCGTTGGAGCCCGAGTAGAAGATCTTCCCGTTCTCCATCAGGAACAGGGCCGGGTAGGTGGGGAACTGACGGATCTTCTCGGTGTACGTCCACTTCTTGGTCTTCGGGTCGAAGATCTCGTTCTTGCCCGGGACCAGCTGCCCGATGTCATCGAGGCCGGAGACGCTGAGGATCTTGCCGTCGCTCAGGGTGGTCAGCGTCGGGTACCAGCGGGCCTCGTTCATCGGGTCGACCTTGATGTACTTCTCGGCGACCGGATCGAACTCGTAGGCGTCCCGGATCCCCTGGAAGTCCTTCTTGTCGAGGGCGAGTTTCTGCGCGATGCCGTACGTGTTGCGCGCTTCGGTGCCGGTCAGCCCCTGGATCCGATAGTTGTCCTGGGTGCCGGTCTCGTACTGGGTGCCGCTCTGCTTCGCCTCGACGTAGATCCGGCCGAGCCCCGGGTCGTTTCGCAGAAAGGCACCGGTCGTCTTGTCGAAGACCTTCTTCGCGCGCGGCACCAGGACCGGGTCCTTCGATATGAAGGTCTTGCCGTTCTCCTTGCCGGTGAACTTGGTACCCGCGGGCAGGGTGATCGGCTCGTCCGGGTTCTCGTTGTGCACGACCATCAGGCCACCGGCCTTGGTGATGTCACCCTTGAGTTTCTCGTACCGCTTGGTCCCGCCGGCGATGAGCAGATTGCCGTTGGCCAGCTGGGTGTGGCCGGTGCAGAACAGGTCGTTGGGCGTGGGCACCTTCTTGATCGTGCCCTTGACCGGGTCCCAGATGCGGGAGTCGAACTTCTTCGCGTCGAAGTTCTCCTGGTCGTTGCCCGACCCCGCGACCAGCAGCACCTTGCCGGTGTGCAGGAGCGCCGCGTGGATGGTGTGCTGGCGGTACTCCTCGGGGAACTCGATGATGTCCCACTTGCCGTTGGCGGCCTTGTACTCGGGTTTGTTGATTTTGTACTGGTGGTATTTCTCGGTCCCGAAGCGGTACAGCCACGGCCCGTTCATCCCGGCCAGCGCGAGTACCACCGCCGTGCCTATCGCGAGTCGACGAGCACGGCGGCGACCGGCACTGTCGTTCATTCCTTACGTCCCCCAAGTCCACCCAGGGTGATTTGCATGGTCTGTTCGTTGGTCCCGTTCGAGGCGGCCCAGGTGGGCCGCTGCTGCGGGGCGTGCGGCGCGGGTGCCGCGGGCATCGCGTCCTGCGGTTCATGGCCGACCGCCGCAGCGCCCGACGCGACGCCCGCCGAGGTGGCCGGCAGGCCGGCCGCGGGCCGCTTGCGCTCCTGCCGCAGCGTGTACCGCCAGGCGAAGACCGGTGCCGCGGTGATCAGCAGGGCGAAGATGGCCCAGGTGACCATCGCCGGGTGGGAGTGCCCGAAGACGAAGCCGGCGGCGAGCGATCCGCCGAAGACCAGGATGAAGAACCAGTGGATCCGGAACGTCCCGAACAGCGTGTCGGGGCTGGCCGACTCGCCCTTGGGCGTCACCACGAACTTGCTCTTGCGGCGCAGCACGGCGTCCATCAGCGAGCGGGCGTAGATCGGCGCGGACAGCGCGGACATCACCATGCCGGCGACACCGCCGGAGCCCTCCGGCTCGTGCGGGGAGACGTTGTGCCGACGGTTCCAGATGTAGAGGCCGATCTGGAGCGCGGAGGCGTTGCCGTAGAGCATCAGCCACACCGTCGGGTCGATGTTCACACCCGAGGCGCCCAGGCCCAGGAACAGCGCGCAACTCAGCGCCGCCAGAATCCAGTTGAGGGCGGACATCGGATAGAAGATGATCATCATGGTGTAGTTGAAGAGCTTGCCGGGCGGCAGCGAGAAGAAGCCCTTCCAGTACTGCTTGAGGATCGTCTCGTAGGTGCCCCGTGACCAGCGCAGCTGCTGGGTGAAGAAGTCGGTCCAGGCGTTCGGGCCCTCGCCGACCGCGAGCACGTCCGGCGTGTACACCGACTTCCATTTCCGGCCGGTGGCCGGGTTCTTGGCGCGGTGCATCTCGAAGCCGGTGGCCATGTCCTCGGTGATCGAGTCGTACAGGCCGCCGATCTGCTTGATCGCCTTGATGCGCACGGCGTTCGACGTGCCCACGAACATCGGGGCGCCGTACCGGTTGCCCGCGCGCTGGATCAGCGCGTGGAAGAGGAACTGCTGCGACTCGGCGGCCTTGGTGACGAAGGTGTCGTAGTTGCCGTACACCTGCGGGCCGATGACGAAGCCGACGTCCGGGTCGCGGAAGTAACCCAGCATCCGCTCCAGGTAGTTGGGCAACGGCACATGGTCGGTGTCGACCGAGGCGAAGAAGTCGTACTCGCTGCCGTGCGCCTCCAGCCAGGCGTTGTAGTTGCCGTGCTTGGTCTTGGCGCGGTGCGGGCCCTTGGGCTGGTTCCACTTCGTGACGCCCTTGCGGGAGAAGTGGTGCACGCCGAGCCGGGCGCAGACCTCCTTGACCTCCGGGTCGTCGCCCTCGTCGAGCAGCCAGATGTGCAGCAGGCCCCGGTGGCGCAGCCGGACGGCCGCCTCCAGGGTCTTGGTCACCATCTCCAGCGGCTCCTTGCCGGGCACGAAGGAGGTCAGGAAGGCGACTCTGGTGCCGGTCTCGGGAACCACCGGGACGGGGTCGCGGGCGACCAGCGTGGCGTGCGCGTTCGACAGGACGTTCATGCACCGGAAGAACTCGATCAGACCGATCGAGACCAGCATCACGATGTCGAGCGCGGGCAGGAAGTCGTAGGCGGGGTAGTCGCGTTCGGTCCAGTGCTCGGGCTGGAGCAGCCAGGCCAGCAGGACCAGCGAGAGCAGCGGGGCCGCGCCCAGCATGAGCGCTGCGCGTATGCGGTGCGGCTCCTGCGAGAGCAGCGAGCGGTACTGCACCTTGTACGGCTTGCCGGGATCGGGCTGGGTGAGGGGTCCTGCCAGTCGGCTGTAGTGCTCGTAGTCGTATCGCGGCAGGTTCTTCTTGATCCGGCGGAAGGTCCCCGTGTTGCCGGTGCGATGCCCAGGCACTCTGAGCTGTGTGGTCTGTGACGGGTCGAAGTTCTGCCGGGCGCCCGTCGGCGTCGACGTCATGAGTCATCCCCCCACACGCGGAACACCGCGTGTCAGTCGGTTCGTTGCACGCCCCTTCTGGTCCCCCTCGACCTTCGCGGGCGCATCAGTGGTGGGTCACCGTCACCACGTCATCCACACCTTATAGACATGGAACCGCGACGTTCCGGTTGCAGGGTGCCCCCCTCGGCATCCGATCATGGACGGGTCCCCTCTCCCCGTCGCTTCGGCAACCGGTTCCCTTTCCCCCCAAGCGCCGCGTATCGGCGGCAGCTTGAACAACCAGGTTTCTACGGTGCCGAGCATGATCGCAAGATGCGAAACGCGGTGTTCACCGGTCATACCCGCTCATTGTGGTGCGTGTGGGGATCCTGTGGACGCGTTGTGACGGCGGGGGACAGCCGGGTGCGGATGTTGTCGAAGTGGTCTCTTATGGCCTCCTCCGCCCGTATGGAATCGCCGGACCGGACCGCGTTCAGGATCTCCCGGTGCTGGCGGCAGGTGACCCGCGGATCGCTCGGTGCCTCCACCAGGTCCCGCCGTACGCGATGGAAGGCGTCCCAGAACGCCTCCAGCACCTCGCTCAGCAGGGCATTGTCCAGCCCCCGGTAGAGCGTGGCGTGAAACGCTCGGTCGGTCTCGGCGAGGCCGGCTCCCTGCGCGGCCCGCTGTTCCATACGGTCGACGAGCGCCTCCAGTTCGGTCAGATCGGCCTCGGGGAGCCGCCCGGCCAGCCGGGAGACCAGCCCCGCCTCCATCGCCTCGCGCAGTTCGAGCAATTGGAGCAGGGAGTCCTCGCCCCGGTGGTGCCCGGCGAGCGTGCGGAAGGCGAGGCCCTCGACCATCGGGGCGAGGGACATCGGGCCCACATAGGTGCCGAAGCCGTGCCGGATCTCCACGATGCCCATCGCCTGGAGGGCCTTCAGTGCCTCCCGCACCGAGTTCCGGCTCGCGCCGAGGAACGCCATCAGTTCGGGCTCGGTCGGCAGTGGTGCCCCGGAAGGCAGCCGTTGGTCGACGATGAGTTTCTTGATCCGCTCTTGCAGGTCTCGGGCTGCCATGGCCAGAGGGTATCCGGCCAAACAAGCGACGATGGCGAGCACGATCCGCACGCTTCGCGGACCTGACTCGCCATCGTTGTCGTGCGCCGCCAGGGACTCGAACCCCGGACCCGCTGATTAAGAGTCAGCTGCTCTAACCAACTGAGCTAGCGGCGCCTGCTGACGCGAGAACTCTACCCGACCCCGGAGTGTGCTCCCGACCACCGGCGGGCGACGCGGGGGTGCCCGCGCAGGGCGCGTACATCATTCGGACCGTCAACATGCGCACCGCGATGACAGTTGAGAAACTGACCAACGTGCACAGACGCGGACATTTCAACCCGGAAGGGGAGGGGGATTGCATGGCGACTCCGGTCTTCGAGGAATTCGATCCCGTGAGCGACTGCGACTGTCCCGGATGCGTTCACTGGCGGCGGGTGAGCCCGCGTACGCTGCCCGGCCGGTTCGGCGGGCATCCGGCCGCCCGGCGGGCCCTGGTCGTGGCCGCCGCCACATCCGCCCTCGCCGCGGGCCACGCGGCGCCCGCCCTCGCCGTACCGCACGCTCCGCCCGCCCCGCACCGGCCGGGCCACGCGGCGGAGCCCGAACCCGACGCCCCGCAGGGCGGCAAGACCCCGCTGCACGGGCCGAGCGGCAAGCCCGCCACCGCGGGCCAGCTGCGCACCCTCACCCGAACGCAGATCATCAACCGGGCCAAAACCTGGGTCACCGCCAAGGTGCCGTACAGCACGAGCGCGTACTGGTCCGACGGTTACCGCCAGGACTGCTCGGGCTTCGTCTCGATGGCCTGGGACCTGCCGGGCAACGAGTGGACCGGCAGCCTCGGCAAGTTCGGTGTGAAGATCAAGAAGGAGGACCTGCAACCCGGCGACATCCTGCTCTTCCACAACGCCGCCGACCCGCACAAGGGCTCACACGTCGTCATCTTCGGCGGCTGGACGGACTACACGCACACCTACTACACGGCCTACGAGCAGACACCGCCGCGGACTCGCCGGCTGTCCACCCCGTATGCCTACTGGAGCCACTCCGACAAGTACGTCCCCTACCGCTACAAGGGCCTCGCCGCCGGTACGACGGGTGCCCAGGCGGCCACCACGGTCAAGGCCGGGCCGTTCCCGGGGGCGGCCTACTTCGGACCCGGCGCGAACAACAAGTACGTCACCCTGCTCGGCAAGCTCCTGGTCGCCCGCGGCGGCCGGGCCTACTACCCGAACGGGCCGGGACCGCGCTGGTCGGACCAGGACCGGCGGGCGACCCAGGCATTCCAGAAGGCCCAGGGCTGGAGCGGCGCGGACGCGGACGGCATGCCCGGACCGAGCACCTGGGAGCTGCTGGCGACCGGGAAGGGCAAGAACATCCGGCCCGCCACGGCCGGCGCGTCCGTGCCCGCCTCGCACGGCGTGCCCGGCTACCCCGGCCGCAATATGTTCCGCCCGGGCGCGAACAACGCGTATGTCACCCAGCTGGGGCGGCAGCTGGTCAAGAAGGGGTACGGCCGCTACTACACCACCGGGCCGGGACCGCGCTGGGGCGAGGCGGACCGGCGGGCCGTCGAGGCATTCCAGCGTGCCCAGGGCTGGCGCGGCGGCGCGGCGGACGGCTACCCGGGGCCGGAGACCTGGCGGCGGCTGTTCGGCTAGGCCGCCCCCTTCCCGTCACTCACCTGTCATGACGCATCTGGCGCGGAGGCTGGAGGCACGCATGAGCACGACAACATCACACACGCCCGAGTCGGAGGGACCCGTAGAGGGGCCGTCCCGTCCGGCCCGGCTGATCCAGAACGAGGCGACCACCGAGATCCCTGTCCATCTGCTGTTCCGCGACGACCCTGCCCCGGTGTCGGTGCCGCTCAAGCCGGCGGTGGTGGCCCGCCGGCAGGGCACCGGCGAGCAGCCGCGGCTCAGACGCCCGGGGCCGGTGCGGGCCCGGAAGGTGCCCGAGGCCGACCCCCTGCTGGTGGAGCGGCCGGTGCGGGTGCTGCCCGGGGCGGTGGGGGTGCTCGCCGGTCTGGGCGGGGCCGCCGGGTGTGTGGCCACCTCCTGGTGGGCGGGGGCGCTGCCGCAGCTCGTGGTGGAGGCGCTGCGGCTGCCCGGGTACCCGGGCGCCGGTCTGGGCCCGGCCCAGTGGGCGGCGTACGCGGGGGCCGGGGCGCTGGGCGCGCTGGGCTTCGGCGGGCTCGTCCGGGGCGCGACCGGCCGGGCCTGGGTGCTCGGTCTGTTCGGCCGCTACCGGGGGACCGTGCGGCGCACCGGCCTCATGTGGGTGAACCCGATGCTGCGGCGGCGCCGGGTCGATGTGCGGCTGCGGCACTGGCGCAGCGAGCCGATGCCGGCCGCCGACGGCGGCGGGGTCGCGCTCAGGGTGGTGGTCCTCGTGGTGTGGCGGGTGCGGGACGCCGCGCGGGCCGTGCTCGGTGTGGAGGACCACGAGACGTATCTGCGGGAGTGCGTGGAGGCGGCGCTGGCCCGGGTGCCGGTGGACATGCCGGGCGGGGCGCGGGGGGCCGTGGACGCGGCGGGGGAGGCGCTGACCCGGCTGGTGGCGGCGGACGCGGCGGGCATCGGTCTTGAGGTGTTCTCGGTGCAGCCGGTCCGGGCCGAGTACGCGCCCGAGGTCGCCGCGGCCATGCACCGCCGCCGGATCGCCGCGCTGGACGCGCAGCAGCGCTCCTCCATGCTCACCTCGGTGGTGGACTCGGTGGAGGACACGGTGACCCGGCTGACCATGCGCGGGCTGGTCGCACTCGACGACTACGAGCGCAAGATGCTGGTGCGGGACCTGACGGTCGCCTTCTGCTCGGGCCGTACGGAGTCCGCTCCGTGAAGCCGTACGGGGTTCGCCCGTGAGCCGTACCTCGTGAGCCGTACGGAGTCTGCCCGTGAGCCTTATGGAGCAGAACGCCGAAGGGCCCCTCGTCTTCACGAGGGGCCCTTCACCGGTGCGCCGCCAGGGACTCGAACCCCGGACCCGCTGATTAAGAGTCAGCTGCTCTAACCAACTGAGCTAGCGGCGCATGACTCCCGCCGTCCGCTTCCCGCGGTCGGCGACGAGGAAAATACTACCCGGTCCGCGAGGGTGTTCCGGACCGCCCTCCCGACCGCTCCGCAGCCCGGGTCCGCGGTGTGGTCCACACCACTGGTTCTGGATCTGAGCCGGTTCTGGATCTGAGCCGGTTCTGGATCTGTGCTGGCTCTGGATCTGAGCTAGATCGCCAGGGAGAGCAGCACCGGTGCCGCGTTGCGGTTCAGGGTGTCCGCGGCCTGCCGCAGCCGGTGCGCGTGCTCCACCGGAAGCGACAGCGCCAGACAGCCCACCGAGGAGCCCGCTGTGATCGGCACCGCCGCGCACACCGTGCCGACCGCGTACTCCTGTAGGTCCAGCACGGGCACCGTCGGCGGCTGGGACGCCAGCCGGGACAGCAGCAGCCGGTCGCTGGTGATGGTGTGCGAGGTGAGGCGGGCCATCTTGTGCCGGGAGAGATGGTCGCGGCGGGCGTTGTGGTCGAGCTGGGTCAGCAGGCTCTTGCCGAGGGCCGTCGCGTGTGCGGAGGAGCGGAAGTCGACCCACTCGTGGACCGCGGGCGCGGCCGGGCCGTCGGCGTACTGGGTGATCTTCACCTCACCGTCGACGTACCGGCTCAGATAGACGGCCGCGCCCACCGAGTCCCGCAGCCGGACCAGCGTGAGCTGGAGCTTCTCGCGCAGTGCCCGCTGCCGGTCGTGCGCCGAACCGAGGCGGCGCAGCGCCTGCCCGGTGACATACGTGTCGTCGGCGACCTGCTCGACGTACCCCTCGCGGCGCAGCATCCGCAGCAGCGCGGTCAGTCGCTCGGGGCCCAGGCGGGTCCGGCGGGCCAGTTCGGTGTCGGTGACGCCGGTGGTGTGCCGGGCCACCGCCTCCAGGACGCGCAGGGCGTCCTGGGCGGAGTGGTATGGGGCGGTCGGCTCGTGCGTCAGCGCCACGGTGGTCCCCCCTGCGCTTGCTCTCTGGGCCGTGATCCCTCTGGGCCGTGATTCTTCTGGGCCGTGATTCTTCTGGGCCGTGATTCTTCTGGGCCGTGATCCCTGTGGGTCGTGATCCTTCTGGGGCGTGATCCGGACAGCGGATCGCTTCCACGATAACGGGCAAAAGCCCTGTGCGGAGGGGGTGTTGGGGAGATCGCGAGGCCCTCGGCCGGGGCGCTGACACGCCCGGCATATGCCTAGGGCACGCCCCAGTCGGTGACCTGCTGTGTTGAAACTCTCACGCGCTGCAATTGCACCGGCCCGGCGGAAAGAATCACAGGACCGCGCCGAGGAACTCCCGGGTGCGGTCGTGCTCCGGATCGCTGAAGATCTTCTCCGGTGACCCGGCCTCGATGATCCGGCCGGCGTCGAACATCAGGACCTGGTCGGAGATGTCCCGGGCGAAGTTCATCTCGTGGGTCACACACAGCATCGTGAGGTCCGTGCTGCGGGCGATGTCCCGCAGCAGGTCAAGGACGCCCGCGACCAGCTCGGGGTCGAGCGCGGAGGTCACCTCGTCGAGGAGCAGCACCTGCGGCCGCATGGCCAGCGCCCGTGCGATCGCCACCCGCTGCTGCTGGCCGCCGGACAACTGGGACGGACGCATGCCGCACTTGTCGCCGAGTCCGACCATTTCCAGCAGGTCGCGGGCGCGCGCCTCCGCCTCGTCCCGGTCCAGGCCGAGCACGGTGACCGGGGCCTCAGTGATGTTCCGCAGCACCGTCATGTTCGGGAACAGGTTGAACTGCTGGAACACCATCCCGATCTTCTTGCGGACCTCGCGGACCTCCTTCTCGGTGGCCGGGAACAGCCGCTGCCCGTCCACCGTGATCGTGCCCTCGTCCGGCACGGCCAGCGTCATCAGCAGCCGCAGGATCGTGGTCTTGCCGGAGCCGGACGGGCCGATCAGGGTGACGTGCCGGCCCGCCTGCACGGACAGGTCGAGCCCGTCGAGGACCGTGTGCTCCCCGAACCGCTTGGTCACCCCGGCCATACGGATCAGCCGGCTCGAACGGTCCTCGGCGGCGGCCGGCTGCTTACTGGTCTCAACGGACAAGACGACGCTCCAGGGTGCGCAGAAGGAGGGAGGCGAGATAGGAGATGACGATGAAGGCCACGCCGATCACCGTCACCGGCTCGGTGAACTGGAAGTGCTGCTGGGAGAAGAGCCGCGCCCGGCCCAGCATCTCCAGGACGGTGATCGTCATCAGGATGGGCGTGTCCTTGAGCATCGAGATGACGTAGTTGCCGAGCGGCGGCACCACCCGGCGGATCGCCTGCGGCAGGATCACCACCGTCCAGGTCCGGCGCACCGACAGGCTCAGCGCCGTCGCGGCCTCCCACTGGCCGACCGGTACCGCCTCGATACCGGCCCGGTAGACCTGCATCGTGTACGTCGAGTAGTGCAGTCCGATCGCGAAGACACCGGTGGTCAGCGCGGAGAAGGTCAGGCCCCACTCGGGCAGCACATAGAAGAGGAAGAACAACTGCACCAGCAGCGGGGTGTTGCGGACGAACTCCGTCACCACCCCCACCGGCCAGCGCACCCACCGCGTCGGCATCCGCATCAGCAGCGTCCACACCAGGCCCAGGCTGAACGAGAGCAGCGAGCCGAGCGCCAGCGCCTGCAATGTGACCAGCAGGCCGTCCCAGAAGTGCGGCATGAAGTCGCCGACGGCGTTCCAGTCCCAGGTCATGCCACCCCACCGCCCGCGGCGCCCACGCCGGTCGTCTGCGCCCGCTTGACCGCACGCGCCGTCTTCTCCGTCCCGGGGTCCTTGCCGACCCCGGCCTTCAGCCGCTTCTCCAGCGCCCGCATCAGCCGGGTGATGACGAAGGCGATCACGAAGTAGATCAGCAGGACGTAGGTGTAGACCTCCGCGCTCTGCTGGAGCGCCAGCCGCACCAGGTTGGCGCTGAACGCCAGATCGCCCATGCCCATGACGGACACCAGCGCGGTGCCCTTGAGCAGTTCGATCACCAGGTTGCAGAAGGACGGGATCATCTCCGGCACCGCCTGCGGCAGCAGGATCAGCCGCAGCCGCTGCCAGGGTGTGAAGCCGAGGGCGATGCCGCCCTCCTGCTGCGTCGCGTCGACCGCGGTCAGCGCCCCGCGCACGACCTCCGAGCCGTACGCGCCGTAGGTGAGCCCGAGCGCCAGCGTGCCCGCCCACAGTGGCACCAGCTGCCAGCCGAAGGCGATCGGCAGCACGAAGAACACCCAGAAGATCATCACGAGCGCCGAGGTGCCGCGGAACACCTCGGTGTAGAAACCGGCGACGAAGCGGACGGTGCGCAGCCGGTGGGTGCGCGCCACGCCTACGACGAAGGAGACCGCCGCGGCCATGAGCGAGCTGAGGACCAGGAGCTGGACCGTGGTCCACACTCCCTTCAGGACGAGTTCCCAGAGCCCGGTGGTCATCCGCCGCACAGCTCCTTCGCGGTGAGGTCGGTCATCTCGGTCTGGGTGAAGCCGAACGGCCGCAGGACGCGGAACAGCTCACCGCTCTTCTTCAGCTTGTGCAGCTCGGTGTTGAAGGCGTCCCGGAGCTTGGTCTCCGTGGGCCGGAAGGCAAACGCGCCGCCGTCCACGTGAGGTTTGCCGTCGACGAGCGGGGCGAAGGCCGTGGTGGCCTCCACCTTGGCGGACTTCTTCACCACCTGATGGGTGGTCAGGGCGGTCCCGGCGAACACGTCGACGCGTCCGGCCTCGACCGCGTTCAGCCCGGCCACCTGGTCCGGGACGATCAGGATGTCGCTCTCCTTGTAGCCGGCCTCGACCGCGTACTGGATCTGGGTGTATCCGGTCCCGGTGGCGAACTTGGCCTTCCTCGCGACGACGTCCTTGTAGTCGTGCAGCCCCTTCGGATTGCCCTTGCGGACGATGAAGGCGTCGGGCATCTGGAAGTCGGGATCGGCGAAGATCACCTGTTCGCAGCGGTCCGGGCTCACGGACATCCCGGCGGCCACGACGTCGAACTGCTGCGAGTTCAGTCCGGGGATCAGCGAGCCGAACTCGGTCGGCACCGGCTGCACGCGGTCCACGCCGAGCCGTTTGAAGATGACCTTCGCCAGCTCCGGTGCCTCACCGGTCAGCCGGCCGTCCTTGTCGATGTAGCCGAACGGTATTTCGCCCGCGATCCCGAGCCGTACGACACCCTGTGCCCGCAGCCGGTCCAGCAGGTCGCCGCCGTTCGTCGCGGACGCCGTGGCCACGCGTGAGCAGCCCGCGGCGCCCAGCGCGCCGAGGGCCGCGACACCCGCGAGCACCGCCCGTCGGCTGTGTCTGTGCCCGTACCCGGTCGTGTGTACGCCGTTCCCAAGTGGTGGAGCCATGGCCGCGCGGCTACCCGGGACCGCACGAGTTATGCACCATGGATTTCATGACGGATTCCATGACCGCCCGCTTCCTGGACATCTCGCTGGTCAAGCGCGAAGTGCGGTGCACGGCCCGGCTTCTGGACGAGCGTGCTCCGCTGACCTGCGCCGCGGTGTGGGACGCCCTGCCGCTGTCCGGCGACGTCTATCACGCCAAGTACGCGCGCAACGAGATCTACGCCCTCTTCCCGCCCCTTACGGCATCCGAACCGCCCCTGGAGAATCCGACCGTCACCCCGATCCCCGGTGACCTCTGCTATTTCTCCTTCGCCGGCGCGGAACTGGGCACGCGCGCCTACGGCTACGACCGGGAGGTTCGCCCCGGGACCACCCTGGTGGACCTGGCCCTGTTCTACGAGCGCAACAACCTGCTGCTCAACGGCGATGTGGGCTGGGTGCCCGGCATCGTCTGGGGCCAGGTCGTCGACGGTCTCGACCGGATGGCCGAGGCATGCAACGACCTGTGGCGGTCCGGGGCGGCCGGGGAGACGCTCAGCTTCCGCCGCGCGTGAGCCCGGCCGTGTACAGCGCGTGGGCGGCGCGCAGCACCAGAGCGTCCCGGTGCCGGGCCGCGACCAGCTGCAGACCGATCGGCAGCCCCGCCTCGTCCGTCCCTACGGGTACGGTCGCGGCGGGCTGCTGGGTGAGGTTGAAGGGGTACGTGAACGGCGTCCACCCCGTCCAGCGCCGGTGGCGCGAGCCCTTCGGCACCTCCACGCCCGCCTCGAACGCCGTGATCGGCAGGGTCGGCGTGACCAGCAGGTCGTATCTCTCATGGAAGCGGCCCATGCGCCGGCCGAGGTCCATCCGGACGTCCACCGCGGCCAGATAGTCCAGCGCGCCGAACCGGGCGCCCGCCTCGCAGATCTCGCGCAGCCCGGGGTCGAGCAGCTCCCGCCGGTGGGGCGCAAGGCCCTGCACGACCCGGGCGGCGCCGCTGAACCACAGGGTGTGGAAGGCGTCCACCGGGTCGGTGAGGTCGGGGTCGGTCTCCTCGACGTACGCGCCCAGTTCCGCCAGCCCCGTCACCGCCCGCCGCACCGCCGCCGCGACCGCCGGACGCACCGCGACCTGGCCGCCCAGCGACGGCGAGTACGCCACCCGCAGCCCGCGCACGCCCCCGTCGAGGGCCGCGCGGAAGGAGCCGGGCGACTCGGGCAGCGCCGACCAGTCCCGGGCGTCGGGCCGGCCGATGACGTCCAGCAGCAGCGCCGCGTCCGCCGCGTCCCGGGTCATCGGGCCCACATGGGACAGCGTGCCGAAGGCGCTCGGCGGATACAGCGGCACCCTGCCGTACGTCGGCTTCAGCCCGAAGATCCCGCAGAACGCCGCCGGGATGCGCACGCTGCCGCCGCCGTCCGTGCCCAGCGACAGCGGGCCCGCGCCGAGCGCCACGGCCGCCGCGCTGCCGCCGCTGGAGCCGCCCGCGGTGCGGGCGGGGTCGTGCGGATTGCGGGTCACTCCGGTCAGGGGCGAGTCGGTCACCCCTTTCCAGCCGTACTCGGGTGTCGTCGTCTTGCCGATGAAGACCGCGCCCTGCTCGCGCAGCCGGGCCACCGACGGCGCGTCCTCGGCCCACTCGCCGTCCGCTGCTACGGTCCGCGAACCGCGCAGCGTCGGATGGCCGCGGAGCAGCAGGATGTCCTTGACCGTCACCGGCACGCCGTCCATCAGCCCCGCCGGCTCCCCGCGCCGCCACCGCCCCGCCGACTCCCGGGCCTGTTCCAGCGCCTCCTCGTTGAGGAGCCGGACGAATGCGTTCACCTCCGGCTGGATCCGGGCCGCCCGCTCCAGCGCGGCGGCGGTGGCCTCCACGGGGCTGAACGCGCCCTTGCGGTAGCCGTCGAGGAGTTGTACAGCGGTCAGGTCGGTCAGCTCCATGCACCCTCCCGGGGTCAGCGACCCGGTACGTATCCGCGCTTCTTGTCGACCACGTTCACCAGGGGTCTGCCCGCCGCCCACCGCTCGTACAACTCAACGAACTGGGTGCTGAGTTCATCCCGCCAGCCGACCGTGTCGCCGCTCATGTGCGGGGAGACGATCAGTCCCGGCAGCTGCCACAGAGGGCTGTCCGCGGCGAGCGGCTCGGTGGCGAACACGTCCAGGGCCGCGCCCGCGATCCAGCGCTTGGACAGCGCCTCGACCAGCGCGTCCTCGACGACCAGCTGGCCGCGGCCGACGTTGATGAAGTGCGCCGAGGGCTGCATCACGCCGAAGCGGCGGGCGTCGAACATGCCGTGCGTCTGCTCGGTCAGCGGCGCCGCCGCGATCACCCAGTCCGCCCGCGACATCAGCCGGTCCAGGTCGTCCGGGCCGTGTATGCCGGTGCGCGGGACGCGGCCGACGACCGCGGGCGTCACCTCCAGCGCCTTGAGCGTGCGGGCGATGGTGCGGCCGATGGGCCCGGAGCCGACCACGCACGCGCGCGTGCCGGCCAGCCGCCGGGTCTCGCGGTGCCGCCAGGTGCGCTGCCGCTGGAGGTCCAGGGTGTGCGGGAGGTCCTTGGCGATGGCCAGCACGAGTGCGGCCACGTACTCGGCGATGGGCCCGTCGAAGATCCCGCGCGCGTTGGTCACCACGGTGTCCGAGTCGGCCAGCTCCGGGCACATCAGATGGTCGACGCCCGCGCTCGCCGTGTGCACCCAGTGGGGGCGCGGACCGCCGCCCGGCCAGGCCACGCGGACCGCGCGCGAGGCGAAGTCCCACACCAGCAGGACGTCCGCCGTGGGCAGCAGCCCGGCCAGCGTGCGCTCGTCCGCGTGCACGACGCGGGCGTGGCCGGTGAGCCGGCCGAGGCGGGGAAGGGGGTCGGCGTCGAGGACGAGAACCGTTGGGACAGGCGTCGGCAAACCGTTCCTCCGTATTCCGTAGCGAGAGTCGGGACGAGGCGGACGGGACGAGGCGGGGCGGACAGGACTGGCGGGGCTCGCGGGGCTGGCGGGATGTGGGGGGCGGTGCCGGACCGGGCAGGCCGGGCGGGGCGGGGCGTGCGGGAAGGTGGCGGACGGTATCGGATCGGGCGGGGCGGACGGGACGTGCGGGGCGGTGCCGGACCAGGTGGGGCAGGCCGGAGAGGTGAGCCGGCTCGGGGACGTGGGGCGGTGCCGGACCAGGCAGGCCGGGCGGGGCGGGGCGTGTGGGAAGGGGGCGGACGGGGCTTGCGGGATGTGGCGGACGGTATCGGATCGGGGTCGGGTGGACGGGACGTGCGGGACGGTGCCGGACCAGGTGGGGCAGGCCGGAGGGGTGAGTCGGCTCGGGGACGTGGGGCGGTGTCGGATCGGGCCGGGCCAGGCGGGTCGGACGGAGCTGGCGGGAAAGGGATGTGCGGGGCGGTGGTGGACCGGGCGGTGCGGCGGGGGACGTGCGGGGCGGGGCGTGCGGGAAGGTGGCGGACGGGGCTTGCGGGATGTGGCGGACGGTATCGGATCGGGGTCGGGTGGACGGGGCGTGCGGGGCGGTGCCGGACCAGGTGGGGCAGGCCGGAGGGGTGAGTCGGCTCGGGGACGTGGGGCGGTGCCGGATTGGGCCGGGCCAGGCGGGACGTGCGGGACGGTGCGGTGCGAGGTCGGACGGGTGGGACGGCGGTGTCGGATCGGGCCGGGCCAGGCGGGTCGGACGGAGCAGGCGAGACGTAGGGATGTGCGGGGCGGTGGTGGACCGGGCGGTGCGGCGGGGGACGTGCGGGGCGGTGCCCGACCCGCCGGGCGGGGCGGTGGTGCGAGAAAAGGGCGGATGGGGCGGTGTCGGACCGGGCTGGGCGGGGCGTGCGGGAAGGTGGCGAACAGGGCAGGACGGACCGGCAGGGCCCCGGTGGGCGGTCTGGGGCAGGGGGTCTGACATGCGTGGATTGACCACGCTCGCACCCGAACCTACCTTCGTCAACACGGGCGTACCCGCACTCTGTTGCCCTCCCGTTTTCTTACCGTGAGGGGTGTCTTCCATGGACGTCTCTTTTCTCGGCGGTCCCCGCCCGCAGCGCGGCGTCGGCGTGGTCGCCCCCTTCGACTTCGCGCTCGACCGGGAGCTGTGGCGCTGGGTGCCCGACGAGGTGTCGCTGCACCTGACGCGGACGCCGTACGTACCGGTCGAGGTGAGCCTGGACCTGGCCCGGCTGGTCAGCGAGCACGAGACGCTCGGCAAGGCGGTGTATGCGCTGACCGCCGTCGAGCCCGAGGTGGTGGCCTACGCCTGCACATCCGGCAGCTTCGTCGGCGGGATCGCCGGGGAACGGGCGATGGGGGAGGCGATGGTCCGGGCCGGCGCCGTCCCGGCCGTGACGACGTCCGGGGCGCTGCTGGAGGCGCTCGCCGAGCTGCGGGTGCGGCGGGTGGCGCTGCTGACGCCGTACACGGAGTCGGTGACCCGCGCGCTGCGGGACTACGTGGCCGAGGCGGGTGTCCGGGTGACGCGGTGCGTCTACATGGGGCTGACCAGGCACATCTGGCGGGTGCCGTACCGGGAGGTGGTCGCGATGGCGCGCCGGGCCGTGCCGGTGGGCGGGGCCGTGCGGGCGGGCGGGGCCGACGCCCTGTTCATCTCCTGCACCAACCTGCCGACGTACGACGTGATCCCCCAGCTGGAGGCGGAACTGCGCATGCCCGTGCTCTCGGCCAACCAGGTCACAATGTGGGCGGCGCTGCGCCGACTGGGTACCCCAGCGGTGGGGCCGTACCAGACGCTGCTCGGGGACACCTCCCACGCCCTTTGGGACAGTGAGGGAGGCGCGGCGCGCGGATGGCCCGTACTGCCGGGAGAACAGCAGGAGGGCTGGACATGACCGCACTCGGATTCCTCTACCCGGGGCACTCCGCCGAGGACGACTATCCGCGCATCGAGCAGCTCCTGGGCAGCGACATCCGGGTGGACCTGGTCCATACCGACATCGGCGAGGACGCGCACCGGGTGGACGCGCTGCGGCGGATGGGGGCGCCGGAGCGGCTCTCGGCGGGTGTCGAGGCGCTGCGCCTGGCGGGCGTGGAGGCCCTCGTGTGGGCGTGCACCAGCGGCAGCTTCGTGTACGGCTGGGAGGGCGCCCAGACGCAGGTACGCTCGCTGGCCCTGGCCGCGGGCATGCCGGCCTCCTCGACGTCGTTCGCGTTCGTGCACGCGCTGCGCGAGATCGGGGTGCACCGGGTGGCGGTCGGCGCGACCTATCCGGACGACGTGGCCGAGCTGTTCGCGGACTTCCTGCGGACCGCGGGCGCGACGGTGACCGGAGTGCGGCCGTCCGGGATCATCACGGCGGCGGAGGTCGGCGACTGGGGCGAGCGCGAGCTGTTCGACCTGGCCCGGCGGGCGGACCGGGCGGACGCCGAGGCGCTGCTGCTGCCGGACACGGCCCTGCACACGGTGGCGCAGCTGCCCGCGCTGGAGAAAGAGCTGGGCAAGCCGGTCCTCACGGCCAACCAGGTCACGGTCTGGGAGGCGCTGCGCCTGACGGACCGCAGGGTGAACGCCCCGGCGCTGGGCTCCCTGTTCACCCGGGAGCCGATCGTGCAGGTCTGAGCCCGCCGGTCGCCCGGCAACGCCTCTCGCGAAGACCCTCGCGCCCCCTCACGAAGACCCCCGGGAATAAACCGGAGACTGCCTCCCGTTAGCTCCCGGAGGACAGTGCACGGCGGACCGTGCAGGGCGAACCACAGGAGGCAGCACCGTGGCGGCAGACGAGATCCGGGGGACGGCCCACGGGACCGCCCCCGTCCCCCTCTCCGTACTGGATCTGGTGACCGTCGGGGCGGGCAGTACCGCCACCGAGGCGCTGCGTACCGGCGTCGAGCTGTCCCGGTTCGCCGAGGCGCGCGGCTTCCACCGGTACTGGGTGGCCGAGCACCACTCGATGCCGGGCGTCGCCTCTTCCTCGCCCGCGGTGATCCTCGCCCACCTCGCCGCCCACACCGAGCGGATCCGGCTCGGCTCGGGCGGGGTGATGCTGCCCAACCACGCGCCCCTGGTCATCGCCGAGCAGTTCGGCACGCTGGAGGCGCTGGCGCCGGGGCGGATCGACCTTGGGCTGGGGCGGGCGCCGGGCACCGACGGGGCCACCGCCGCCGCGCTGCGCCGCACCGACACCCTGAACGAGGGCGCCGACGACTTCCCGCAGCAGCTGGCCGAACTGACTCGGTTCCTGGACGACGACTTCCCGGACGGCCATCCCTACCGGCGTGTCCACGCCGTGCCGGGCCCGGTGCAGGGCAGCGCGCCCGGCGGCGTCCAGTCCCCGCACCGCCCGCCCGTCTGGCTGCTCGGCTCCTCCGGTTTCAGCGCGCGGCTCGCGGCCCTGCTCGGCCTGCCGTTCGCCTTCGCGCACCACTTCTCCGCGCAGAACACCGTCCCGGCCCTCGACCTGTACCGGGAGAACTTCCGGCCGTCCGACGTCCTCGACGAGCCCTACGCCCTCATCGGCGTCTCCGTCCTCGCCGTGGACGACGAGCGGGAGGCGCGTCGGCAGACCCGGGCGATGGCGCTGAACATGGTCCGGCTGCGCACCGGCCGCCCCGGCCTGTTCCCCGACCCGGCCGAGGCGGAGAAGCACGAGTTCAGTCCGATGGAGGAGGAGTTCGTACGGTCCTGGACGAGCAACATCGTGCACGGCGGCGCCGAAGAGGTGCGCGCCGGACTCGACGCGCTGCACAAGCGCACCGGCGCCGACGAGCTGATGCTCACCTCGCACGCCCACCACGGCGACCTGCGGCTGCGCTCGTACGAACTGATCGCGGACGCCTACGGGTTGCCCACCGCCTAGGGACTGCGGACGCCTACGGGTTGCCCACCGCGTAGGACTGTGTCGCCAGCAGTTCGGAGATGCGGTCCGGCGGCACCGGCCGGGAGTAGAGCCAGCCCTGGCCGGTGTCGCAGCCGATGTTCCGCAGCCGGTTCGCCTGCGCCGCGGTCTCCACGCACTCGGCGGTCACCGTGAGCCCCAGCCGGTGGGCCAGCTGGATCATCGCCTCGACCACGACCTCGTCGGCCGGATTCGGCCGGTCGCCGGGGTCGTCGTACTGGAAGCCGCGCACGAACGAGCCGTCCAGCTTGAGGACCGACACCGGCAGCCGGCTCAGATAGGCGAGGTTCGAGTAGCCGGTGCCGAAGTCGTCGATGGCGATCTGTACCCCCATGTCGCTCAGGGCCTGTAGGGCTTCCAGCGGGCGGCCCGCCGATCCCATCACCGCCGACTCGGTCAGCTCCAGCTGCAACAGATGCGGGGCCAGGTTCGTCCGGGCGAGGGCGTCCGCCACGTCGGCCACCAGGTCGGAGTCCCAGATCTGGCGGACCGCCACGTTGACGCTCACGAAGATCGGCGGCTCGCCCGGGTGGTCCAGCTGCCAGCGGCGCGCCTGGCGGCAGGCGGTGACCAGCGCCCAGCGGCCGAGCGGCACGATCGAGCCGTCCTCCTCGGCCAGTCCGATGAACCGATTCGGCGTCAACGTGCCGAACTGCGGGTGGTGCCAGCGGGCCAGGGCCTCGACCCCGCGCAGCCGGCCGTCCGCCATGCCGACCAATGGCTGGTACTCCAGGGCGAATTCACCGTGCTCGATGGCGGGGCGCAGCGCGGAGGAGAGGGCCTGCCGGGTCATCCGGTGCGCGTTGCGCTCCGGGTCGAACAGCGTCCAGCGGCCCTTGCCGTCGGCCTTCGCCCAGTACAGGGTCGTGTCGGCCGCCTGCATCAGGCCGGTGGCCGTCGTGCCGGCCGTGTGCCGCTCGACCACGCCGATGGAGGCCGTCAGCGACAGCCGCCGGCCCGCCAGATCGAAGGGCGCCCGGAGCGCGGTCAGCGCGGACTCGGCCAGCTCGGCCAATTGGTCCGTGCCCGTGGAGTCCTCGACGAGCAGGGCGAATTCGTCGCCGCCGAGCCGCGCCACCAAGGGGGTGGACGCCCGGCCGGCCCCGGCCTCGTCCGCGATCCGGCTCAGCCGCTCCGCCACCGCGGCCAGCAGCCGGTCGCCGACCCGGTGGCCGAGGGTGTCGTTGACCGCCTTGAAGCCGTCGAGGTCCAGGGAGCACAGTCCGACCCGGCCGGTGCCGCCCTGCTCGTAGGCGTCCGCTTCCAGCGCGGCCGTCAGCCGCTCGAAGAACAGCGTGCGGTTGGGCAGCCGGGTCACCGGGTCGTGCATCTGCAAGTGCCGCAGTCTGGCCTGGAGTTCGCGGCGGGCGCTGATATCCGCGACGGAGAACAGGACGCCCTCCTCGGACTCGGCGAGCGGAGCGACGGTGACCTGCACCCACACCGAGCGGCCGTCGGGCTGCTTCAGTCGCCGGGTGCAGCGCAGTCTCGCCTGCCGGCCGCGCAGTACCTCGCGGTAGGCGTGCCAGGCGCGGGCGTCGGCGGTCAGGTCGACCAGGTCGGCCGCGACGAGTCCGGTCAGTGCGGCGGCGTCGGTGCCGAGCAGCGTGCCGAATGTGTCGTTGGCGCTGACCACCAGGCCGTCGCGGTCGACGACGGCCATGGACAACGGGGCGGCCGCGAAGACGGAACGGTAGGTGTGCGCTGGTGCTCCGGCGTGCGGCCGGGCACCGGGAGGCGCATTGTTGTCACTGTCTGTGACGGCGGACCGGTCGAGGTCTGCCGCGGGCGTCGGCCCTTCGGACGTTCCGCTCACCGCTCGCTCCCGCAGTGCACTCGATCTCTGTCCGTGCCGGAAAGTGTGCCGATCATAGAGGCTGGCCCGAGGGCCTTCCAGCCACCCTCCAGTGTCCCTGATCGACCCACGGTTCTGACAGATCGTTTCTGCCCGTGGATGGACAGGTTCTTCGGGCCTACGACCGCTTGTGACGTTCCGTGAGTGATTCGGGGTGTCGGCCATTCGGGGGTGTGACGGATGCTCACCCTTCTGGTGCAGACAAACAGGGCGTAGTGGATCAAAATCCCACAGGCTGGGTGCGGTGTCCGTGCAATCGCACCCGGAGGTCTCCCCTTGCCGCCCCATCTGCGCAGTGCCGCCGCCGTGTTCACCACGATGTCGGCGCTCGCCGCGACGTCGATCCTCACCGTCCCGTCGGTGGCCGAACCGTTCTCCACGACGCCGTGCGCCCTGCAGCGGACCGACGCGCACCACTCGGAGGGAGTGGACACCTGGAACCCCTCCTATCCGCGTCCGACCCGCCCGCTCGATGCCGTGCTGGTGTTCCTCTCCTTCCCGGACTCGGCCCCGCACAGCACGACCGCCGCATTGGCCGCCGACCACTTCCCGGCCACCAGCCGCTTCTTCGAGCATGCCTCCTACGGCAGGTTCACGCTGCGCCCGCATCCGCTGAAGCGCTGGCTCCGCATGCCGCACCCCTCGACGTCGTACGTCATGAGGCGTGACTGGAGCGCCGCACAGCGGGCCGCCTATCTGCGCGACGCGTTCGCGGTGGCCGACGGTGACGTCGACTTCTCGCGCTACGACATCGTCTACTTCGTGGCCGACCCGGATGCGCCCGGTGTGGACTCCGACGCGACGAAGGTCGTCAACCTGGACACCCCGATGCGGGTGGACGGCAAGGACATCCGCCGGGTCGTCACGGTCTTCGAGGAGCATCCGCCGGACCGGCTGGTCCTCGCGCACGAGACCGGGCACGCCTTCGACCTGCCGGACCTCTACCACCGCCCGGTGGACGACAAGGGCGACTGGGACACCTATGTCGGCGACTGGGACCTGATGGGAAGTCAGTTCGGGCTGGCGCCGGACCTGTTCGCCTGGCACAAGTGGAAGCTCGGCTGGCTGGATCCACGCCAGGTGGTGTGTGTGCACGGGACCGGACCGACCCGGCTGACCCTGGAGCCGCTGGCCGCCGGGGAGACGCCGGCCGCCGGGACGGCCGGGTCCCCGGCGTTCGGCCTGGGCGGCGGGGTGAAGCTGGCCGTCGTGCGCACCGGGTCCGACAGCGCGCTGGCCTTCGAGGCGCGCGGGCCGGTCGGGAGCGACCGCGGGGTCTGCCGGCAGGGGGTGCTGGTGTACCGGGTGCACAGCGGCGCGGCGTCCGGAAACGGCCCGATCGAGGTCGTGGATGCCCATCCGCGCACCGAGGCATGCTGGGAGGGTTCGGTCTACCCGCCGCTCGCCGACGCCCCGGTCGCCCTCGGCGAGAGCTTCACGGTGCCGGATGACGGCGTCCGGGTGGCGGTGGAGGACCGTACGGTGTCCGGCGCCTGGACGGTGAAGATCACCCCGAAGATCGGGGACTGAGCGCTGGAGACGAAGATCCGGAGGGGGAGGAAGAGGGGGGCTGATCCCGCTGGAAAACAGCGATGGCGAGGGGGTTCGCGTGTGCTGCGAACATGCCTCGCCATCGTCATTGTGCGCCGCCAGGGACTCGAACCCCGGACCCGCTGATTAAGAGTCAGCTGCTCTAACCAACTGAGCTAGCGGCGCCTGCTGACGTCGTAGACCCTAGCACCCTGGTCGGCGGGAGGAAAAATCGATATCCGTACGGTTTCCCGGGCCGCCCGGACCGCCGCCCAGAGCACCACCTCGGGCCCGGGCAGCCAGGGGTGCCGGGTGTCGGGGGCGACCAGCCAGCGGGAGCCGTCGCGGGCGGCGGACCCCACGCCGTCCGGGGCGTGCGGGCCCGGTACGGTCACCGCGTCCCCGGTGCCGTGGCACAGCAGCGGTGGCACGCCGCAGGTACGGTCCCGAAGGCCCCACTCCTCCCAGGCCAGCAGCGAGGGCAGGCGCTGGGCCGTGCCCGGCGCGGCGAACAGCAGCACGCGGCCCCGGAACACCGCGACCGGTCCGGACCCCGGGCCCTCGGCCCACAACCGGTCCAGCATCCGGCGCCCGAAGATCGCCGGCGCGTTCACCACGTCGAAGGCGGTGCCGCAGGGCAGTACGAGCGGGGCGTCAGGCCGCTCCTCCCATAACGCGAGTGCGCTGCGCGGATACGTTTCTGCGGAGGCGAGCCAGGCGGCGCCGTCGACGGTGACCTTCCGTGTGCTGCTCATGCCTCATAGATCTACCGTCGGTGAAATTACCGTTGCTGTGAGTTGCGGAATCTCAGGACGGGAGGGTGGAAGGGGGAGTATCTTGCCCGCCTGGCATAGGGCGTAGGGCATAGTCGGTGGGACGGCGATTGCCCTGGCGGCGACGCTGTGGGGCGGCGATTGGTGTGGGGCGTCGGTGTGACACCCGCCCCAGGGTCACGGGTCACACAGGATCGACGGTGCCGCGCCCCTCGGTGTCGGCCCCGCGCATCAGGTCCCGGCCGAACTCGACCATCCGCTTGGCGTAGTCCTCGGTCCACTCCGCCCGCTCGGCGATGTCCGCGGGCGTCAGCCGGTCGAAGCGGCGCGGGTCGGCCAGCTGGGCCGCCGCGATGGCCTGGTACTCCACGGCGCGGTCGGCGGCGGCGCGGAACGCCTGGGCCAGCTCGGTCGCGCGCGCCAGCAGGGCCCGGGGGTCGTCCATCGACTCCAGGTCGAAGAAGTGCTCGGGATCGGCGACCGCCGCCACGGGCTCGAAGAGCAGGGGCGCGGGGCGTAGCCGCGATTCGTTCCGACGCGGCGTGGGCTCCGCCATGTCTCGTCCTCCTTGTACGGTTCCGTTGGCCGCCCCCCTAACAGGCTGCGCCACCGTCCATTCTCCCGCGCCCCCACAAGCCCCCGTCACGCCCGCCCGGGTTCACCCTCACACAGCCCAGCCAGGTCGAGCAGTACACCCGTGCCTTTGAACGGCTGTCACAGGGAGCCGTGAGGGGAGCGGCAGCACGTTCTCTCATCGCGGGCGCGTTGGCGTCCCTGGACTGATTGCCTGCGCGTCACCCCAGCTCACGGTCGCCAGGGCACACGGTGTTCCTGGAAGTGGAGCCAGGTGGTGAACATGGCCTCCCAGCCGTCCGGGAACTTGACGAGTGTGCCGAGTTGGACCGGGTCGGTCGACGGGTAGTCGTCCAGGAGTTCGGCGACGCCCGCCCGGCAGACCACGATGCAGGCGTGGCGGTGCCGGGAGGCGAGCACGCACAGGCGGCCCGTCTCCAGGTGGAAGGCGGTGGCGTCGGGGCGGCCGGACAGGGGGTGGAGCATCACCGTCACGTCGTACTCCCGGCCCTGCAACCGGTTCGCCGTGTCGACCGTGACGTCCGCCACGCCCAGCTCGGCCAGTGCCGCCCGTACCGCCGCCGCCTGGTCCCGGTGCGCCGTGCCGACGGCGATCCGGGCGGCGGTGAGCGGGGCCGGGCCCGTATCGCGCTCCGAGGTCGCCGCGCCACCGCGGTCCAGCAGCCGGCGGACGACCGTGGCCACCGCCCGCACCGCCTCCGGATCCGTGCGCGGCGTGTGCCGCGCGGGCAGTTCCAGCAGGCCCCAGCCCGAGGCCGCCGCCTCGTCGATCACCCGGTCGGGGCCGGAGCCGTCGGACGGCACCGCGAAGACCAGCCCGCGGTCGCCGTGGTCCGTGCCGCTGCGAAACGGCGTGTACGGATAGAACGCGTCCGAGACCAGGGGCGCCGCCGAGGCCGGCAGCCGCCAGGACACCGGCAACCGGTGCTGCGGCAGCTCGGGATTGTGCGCGAGCAGCGTCGTCACGGCGGAGGCCGACGGGTCGTACGACAGCCCCGCCCACTGCTCGCCGCCCACGATCGCGAACGGGTCCAGCTGGCCCGGGTCGCCCACGAACAGCGCCCGCTCGAACAGTCCGGCCACCGCGAGCAGTGCGTCCGAGCGCATCTGGTACGCCTCGTCGACGATCGCGTGCCGCCATGGCTCGTCCACCGTGACGTGCGCCCACTTCGCGGCCGTGGACAGCACCACCGGGACGCCGGCGAGATCCGCCGCCTTCGCCGATGTGCGCACGCTCGGCAGTTCGTCCAGCGCCTTGTCGTACGGATCTGCGTCGCTGCTGTGCAGTCGGCCCACGGGCAGCTCGGGGTTCTTCTCCGCGAGCCGCAGGACCAGGTCGTCGACCTGGGCGTTGGTCTGCGCGACCACCATCAACGGACGCCCGGCGTCGGCGAGTTCGAGCGCGGCCCGGACCACTAGCGTGGACTTGCCGGCGCCGGGCGGGGAGTCGACCACCACGCCCCGGTGCGCGCCGTGCAGGGTGTCGTGCAGGATCGCCTCGGTGGCGCGCGCCGCCACGGCCCCGGGGTCGAAGGTGCCCGTCGTCATGTCTGTTGTCATGCCCGCCGTCATGCCCGCGGTCACAGCACGTCCTCCTCGGTGAGGGGATCGGCGGCCTCCGGGACGGCCTCGCCCGGCGGCCCGCCGTGCGTCCACGGGGTCTGCTCCGGGTCGGGCAACTTGGCCCCGCCACGCTGCTCGTGCTCGAACAGCGTGCAGCACAGCCGGTCGCCCTTCTCGGGCACGGACCCGGCCTCGGGATCCTTGCCGCGGCCCATCTTGTCCAGGATCCGCAGCACGATCAGCCCCTCGCCCTCGTACCCCACGAACTCCGCCGACTGCGGCCTGCCGCCCAGCGAGCGGTATGTCCTCGCCCGCTCCCCGAGGTGTGGCCGGTCGTCCGTGCGGACGGTGACCAGCGGGCGCGGACTGGGCCGCTTCCCCTCGCTGTACGCCATGACGACATCGGTGACCTCGCCCGCGAACGCCTCCCCGGCCAGCCGTCGTCCCGCCATCACCAGCGGGTCGTCGAGCGCTTCCTGGGCGTCCAGTCGGGCCTGTTCGCGTTCCCGCGCGGCCAGCTTGTTCGCCGCGGTGACCGCGTCGTCGCGGCGCGGCTGCGGGGGCTCACCCGCGCGTACCCGGTCGCGGTGGCCGGTGAACGACCAGCGGTCCCGGGTCCACCGCTCCTCGACGTGCGCGCCCTCGGGCAGCGCCCGCAGCAGGTCGAGCCCGCGCCACACGGCGTCCCAGGTGGGCCGCGTACGGCTCTCGACCAGGGCGTGGATCTCCCGTTCGGCGACGGTGACCGGACCGAGCCGGGCGTCGGCCTCCAGGCCGTCCGCGGCGGCGGCGAGGGCGGTGCGGGCGCGGTGGTGGCGCTCGATGGCGGGGGCGAGCAGCCGGTTGTCGAAGGCCGGGTCGGTGGCCGGTCCTGCGGGCGGGTACAGCAACTGGCCGTCGGCGTCCCGCGCCCGCTCCATCCGCTCGGCCGCCGCGGCGCCGGGCTCGCCGTCGGGCGGGTCGATCCAGGCCAGCAGCGCGCCCAGGTGCTGGTCCTCCAGGCTCGACTGACCGGTCGCCCAGTGCCGGGCCAGCACGTCGGTCAGCGCGAGCAGCAGCGCCGAGCCGGGCACCCTGGCCCGCTCCCCGAAGTGGGTGAACCACCGGCCGAGCAGCGGCACCCGGGGCGGCGCGGGGTACGGAGCCTGCGGGTCCTGCTCGGCCGTACGGCGAAAGCGCATGGAGCGGCCCAGCAGCCGTACGAAGTCGACGCCCGCGCGGCTCGGCACGATCAGCTGGGGCGCGTCCGCGCACAACTCCGTCATGACCTTGACCCGCTTGCCGGTCTCCGGGTCGGTCTCGGTGCGCTCGGCGTACGCGTCGAGGTACGGCAGGACGATGTCGGCGAGTTCGGCGAGGAAGGCGAAGCGCAGGTCGCGGTCGCGCGGCTGCGGCACGACCAGCAGGCGGGGCGCGTTCCGGTCGGTGCCGACCAGGGCGCCGAGCGGGGCACCGGCCTCGCCGGCGGTGGTCAGTGGCACGAACACCAGGGGCCGGTCGGACAGATGCCGGTGCCGGACGGTGGCGGCGGGGCGGGCCCGGCCACAGCTCACGGCCTCCAGCCGGCCGAGGGTGGCGATCAGCGACAAGGGGCCACCTCCCGATCGGCCCGCGCTCCGGGGAGCGCCAGGTCGCCCGGTGTCGCCTCGCCCGCTGCCGCCTCGCGCAGCGCCTCCGTGCGCAGGACCGCCGCCCGGCGCAGGGCGGCGACCGCCGGGTCGTCCGGGTCGCCGCTCGCGCCACGGGCCGCCGACAGCACGTCATCGACGGTGGTCAGACCGCCCAGCTCGGCGCGCTGCGCGCGGCCGAGGGCGGTGACCGCGCCGGCCGCGCGCGAGCGTGTGCGGCAGTGGAAGGCGAGTTCGCAGGCGGCCAGGCACTCGGGCGCGTACGCCGCGGGCACCGAGTCGACCGCGGCCGTCAGCTCGGCGGCGGGCAGGCCGGGGGCGAAGCAGGTGCCCTCGGGCAGGGTGTCTGCGATGTCCTGGATCCGGGTGAGCCGGGCCAGTTGACGGGCGGTGACGGCGCGCTGCTTGCGGACGTCGACGGCGGAGGCGGCCGGCAGGTTGGAGAAGTCCTTGGGGCAGACCAGAAGCACCCGGTGGCGCACGCGCGGGGCCGGTTCGAGGCGGGCGGCGACCTCCTCCAGGGCCAGCACGTACACCGCGGCCTGCCGGGCGGCGGCACCCACCTTCGCCGGGTCCGCCGCACCGTCCAGCATCGGGAAGGACTTGATCTCCACGACGGACCAGCTGCCGTCCGGATGCACGACCACCGCGTCCGGTTCCAGGTACGTGGGGGAGCCTGCCACGTCGAGGGCCAGCATCGGGTGGTCGAGCAGCGTCCAGGCGCCCGGGGCGGCCGTGGCCTCGCGCAGCGCCAGCGCCGTACGGGCCGTGCGCCCCTCGGGGCCGATCGCGGACAGGTCGGGGACGGCGGCCTGCCGCGGCGGTTCGGCGGCCGGATCCAGTGTGGTGTGCACGAGCCGCAGCAGTTCCGCGCCGTCGCCTGCCTTCACCCGCGCCTCGAAGGCGTTGCCCCGGGTCAGGGCGAACTGCGACTGGCCGAAGACGGCCGGCGCGCCCAGCGACTTGGCCAGCGCGGTCTTGTCGACCCCGGCACCGTCCAGGATCGCCCGCCTGCGGCATCCCGGGTTCGCGGCGAGTGCCGCGAGGGCGCGCGCGTCCAGTGCCTTGGGCTGGACGTCGGCGCCGCCGCGCAGCTCAGCGAGTCTTCCCCAGACTCTCGACTTCGCCGGAGCGGGGGAGGCCCCAGCCCGGGGTCCCTTCTCCCGCGTCCCTGGGGGAGTCTCCCGGGTCCCTGGGGGAGGTGTCCGGCTCGGCTCCGGGCCCGAGCCGGTCCTCGCGCTGCCGTGGAATTCGTTCACCCGTCGAAGTCTGGCATCCGCCACCGACAATCGGTGAACCTGCGCCGCCGGAGCGCCCGGTGACGGCGGTGGCCGCCGGGGCGAGACGGGCCCGCAGCGCGTACTGGGCCCGTACCGCGGGCGGGGTGAGTCGGGTCCGCGTCGCGGCGGCGGCCCGCGTCACATGCGGCGCGAGCAGCAGCCCGGCGCCCATCACGACCGCGCCCGCGACCGCGTCCAGCAGATAGTGGTTGGCGGTGCCCATGACCACGATCGTGGTCAGCAGCGGGTAGGCCACGCCGAGGACCTTGGTCAGGCGCGTGCCGCCGTACCGCCACAGCATCACTCCGCACCACAGCGACCAGCCGACGTGCAGGCTCGGCATGGCCGCGTACTGGTTCGTCATGCCGCCCAGCCCGCGCGGGGCGCTGGCATCGCCGCCCCACCAGCCGTACGAGCTGTACTGGGCCATCGTGTCGACGAAGCCGTGTTCCGGCGAGAGCAGCCGGGGCGGGCAGGTGGGCAGCAACGTGAAGCCGATCAGGCCGATGAACGTGGACGTCATCAGCCAGGTGCGGGCCGCCTGGTAGTGGGCGGTGCGGAACCGGAAGATCCAGATCAGGATGACCGGTGTGACCACATAGTGCAGGGACGCGTACCAGAAGTCGGCGGGTACGCCGAGCCATGCCTCGCGCGTGAACAGCCGGTTGAGCGGGTGCTCGGCGTTGACGTGCAGGAACGTCTCGGCGCGCAGGATCGCCAGCCCGTGGTCGACGGCGGTCGAGACATCTCCGCGGGCGAGGAGGCGGCCGGCCGAGTAGCCGCCGTACACCAGCAGGATCAGCGGCAGTTCGGTCCACCACCGCAGCCGGATCGGCCGGGACTTCCCGGTGCCCGGTGTCTCGGTCTGCGGCATCCGATCGCCCTCCCCCTTTTTCTCACGTGCCGCCCGGCGGGCCGACCGTGCCACTTTACGGTGTACGTGGTCCGCCCGTGCGGGGCGTTCCAGCCCTCAAAGACGCCGAGATCGCCCGCTGGGTTGCCCCCGAAGGGCGTGCGCGATGATGGACGGGTTCCGCTTCCGTTCGCGCTCGTTCTCCTCCTCTGTCCCTCCCTGTTCCTTCCTGTTCCGCTCCCTTGATGTCCTGTTCCCCTCGTTGATTTCCTGTTCCCCCTGTGATTTCGGGCGGTTTCACATCGTCTGTCCAGAAAGGTCTCCTCATGGCACCGCGCATCCTGTTGGCCCGGCACGGACAGACACAGTGGTCGCTGTCCGGCCAGCACACCGGCAGGACCGACGTGCCGCTCCTGGAGGAGGGACGGCGGGGCGCCAAGCTGCTCGGCGAGCGGCTGCACCGGGCGCCCTTCGACGGCCTGCCCGGGGCCGAGGTGCGCACCAGCCCGCTGGCACGCGCGCGTGAGACATGCGAACTCGCCGGGTTCGGCGAGCGGGCCGACGTCTGGGACGCGCTCCTGGAATGGGACTACGGCGCCTACGAGGGCCTGACCCCCGCCGAGATCCAGGCCGCCCGCCCCGGCTGGCTCATCTGGCGGGACGGTGTCCCCGAGGGCGAGAGCCTGGCCGAGGTGACGGCCCGCGCGGACGAGGCGGTGGCCTGGGCCCGGTCGGCGGACCGCGACGTCCTGGTCTTCGCCCACGGGCACATCCTGCGCTCCATAGGGGCGCGGTGGCTGGGGCTGCCCCTGGACTTCGCCGCGCGCATCCGCCTCAACCCCACATCCCTGTCGGTCCTCGGCTGGGCGTACGGCGAACCGGCGATCGAGAGCTGGAACGACCTGGGGCACCTCGCCGGGTGACTCGCCGGGTGAGCGGACTCACACACCGCGCGGCAGTGCGGCATGCCGCTCCAGGAACTCGGACACCCCCGAGGCCCTGCGGTGCGGCAGCAGCACGCGCGCGGTCCCGGCCAGCATCGTCTGGATGCGGGACGACTGGACCTGGTCCAGCAGGTCCAGCACTTGCAGACCGGCCTGCGCGGCCTCGTCGGGTCGCCCCCCGCGCGCGAGGTCGTCGGCCAGCTCCGCCGTGTACAGGGCGATGTTCCGGGTGAAGTGCGGGTCCTGAAGCCCGGCCGCGCGGCGCGCGTGCCGGGCCGCCCGCGGCCAGTCGCCCAGCGTCGACCAGCACTGCGCCTCAAGCCCCTCCAGTTCGGCCTCTCCGTAGAAGGTCATCCACTCGGGGTCGGCGTCCGAGCGGCCCCGCTCGAAGAATGCCTGCGCGCGGGCCAGCGCCTGTGCGCAGCCGGTGCGGTCGGCGAGCCCCGCCCAGCCACCCGCCTCGCGCAGCGCCAGCAGCGACATCAGGCGCGCGGAGCCCAGCGGGCGCCCCACCCGCTGCGCGGCCTGCGCCGCCCGCACCGCCTCCCGCGGCCGTCCGGCGTCCCGCGCGAGGAACGCCGTGTTGCAGAAGGCGTGCGCCTCCAGGGCCGGGTCCCCGGTCACCCGGGCGGTCGCCAGCGCCTCCGCGTAGTGCGAGCGCGCGTCGTCGAAACGGCCGGAGTCGTGCGCCAGCCAGCCCACCGAGATGGCGAGTTCACCGGCGCCCGAGTGCAGCCGTTCGGCGGTGGCCTGCCGGGTCGCGCC
>NZ_JBSGBN010000020.1:0-92742 GCF_053601275.1 Streptomyces sp. NPDC004752
GGCCCGTCCGACGGGCGCGGCGGCCCGCCGGCCCCCGGGAACCTGCCCGCCCGGCTCACCTCCTTCGTCGGGCGGGAAGGCGACATCGCGACGATCCGCGGGGACCTCGCGGCGGCCCGGCTCGTCACCCTGCTCGGGCCCGGCGGGGCCGGCAAGACCCGGCTGTCGCTGGAGGCCGCCGAGAGCACGCGGCACACCACCCCGGACGGGGTGTGGCTGGCCGAGCTGGCGCCCGTGGACGACCCGGACGCTGTACCGGAGGCCGTGCTCACCGCGATCGGCGCCCGTGAGACCGTGCTGCACGGCGCCGGCGCCGAGAGCATGCGGGCCGTCGGCGACCGGCACGCCGACCCCGTCGACCGGCTGGTCGAGCACTGCGGCGGGCGCCGCATGCTGATCGTCCTCGACAACTGCGAGCACGTCGTGGACGCGGCGGCCCAACTGGCGGCCCGGCTCCTGGAGCGCTGCCCCGAGCTGACCGTGCTGGCCACCAGCCGCGAACCCCTCGGCGTGCCGGGCGAGTTGGTGCGCCCCGTGCAGCCGCTGCCGGAACCGGCCGCGCTGCGGCTGCTCGCCGACCGGGGCGCCGCGGCCCGGCCCGGCTTCCGTGTCGAGGCCGACGAGGAGACCGCGGCGGCCTGCGCCGAGATCTGCCGGCGTCTCGACGGACTGCCCCTCGCCATCGAGCTGGCCGCCGCCCGGCTACGTCTGATGACGCCTCGTCAGATCGTGCACCGGCTGGACGACCGCTTCCGGCTGCTCACCTCCGGCAGCCGCACCGTACGGCCCCGCCAGCAGACCCTGCGGGCCGTGGTCGACTGGTCCTGGGACCTGCTGGACGAGGACGAGCGGGATGTGCTGCGCCGCCTGTCGGTCTTCGCGGGCGGCTGCGACCTCGCCGCCGCCGAGGCCGTCTGCGGCCCGGTCGCCCTCGACGCGCTCGGCTCCCTCGTCGACAAGTCCCTCGTGGTGGCGGCCCCGGCCTCCGACGGCGCCATGCGCTACCGGCTGCTGGAGACCGTCGCCGAGTACGCGACCGAACGGCTGGAACAGGCCGGACAGCGCGCGCAGGCCGAACGCGACCATCTGACGTACTACCGCGAACTCGCCCGCACCACCGACCCGTTGCTGCGCGGCCCCGGCCAGCGCGCGGCCATCCAACGGCTGGAGCTGGAGTACGAGAACCTGCGCACCGCCCTGCGCCACGCGGTCGCCGCGCGCGATGAACAGGAGGGCCTCAGCCTGGTCCTCTCCCTGGTCTGGTACTGGCAGATGCGCGATCTGCGCGGGGAGGCCCGGCACTGGTGCAGCGAGGTCATGGCCCTCGGCCCCGACCCGTTCGGCGAACCCGTCCGCCGGGCCCAGCCGGTCTGGCAGCGCTGCACCGACACCCCGCCCCCGCTGACCGGCGAACTCCTCGCCGAGGCCCGCCGCGGTGTCCACCTCGCCCATCTGGCCGGCCTGGAGACCGAGGCGGACGCCCTGAAGACCCCCGAGGCCCAGGCGAAGCTGCGCGCCATCGCCCGGACCTACGAGCCGGGCCTCCCGCAGACCTGCCACGCGCCCGGGATGATCTGGTTCTACGCCGTGGTCCTGACCGGCGACATCGAGCGGCTGCACACGATCCTCGACGCCTGTGTACGCACCTGCCGACAGACGCCGGGCTACGACTGGAACCTCGCCAGCACCCTCCAGCTCCGCGCCAACATGCGCGCCAACCGCACCGCCTGGGCGGGCGACGCGGCGCGTGACGCCGACGAGGCCCTGGAGATCTACCGGCGCCTCGGGGACGACTGGGGCACCGCCGAGGCACTGTCCGCGCGCGGTGAGGCCCATGAACGCAAGGGCGAGTTCGGCGCCGCCGCGGCCGACTACACGGCGGCCATCGAGCACGCCGAACTCCTCGGCGCCCGCGCCCAGGTGGCGGTGCTCTCGGCCCGGCTCGGCGGCGTGTTCCTCGAAGCGGGCGAGCCGGAACGCGGCGAGCGGCTGCTGCGGGAGGTGCTCGCCCGCAAGGACGGCGTCACCAACGAGGCGCTGCCCGCCGCCCGGCTCTTCCTCGCGGGCTGGCTCGCCGTGGACGGCCGCACCGTCGAGGCGCGCGAGCAACTCCGGTTACTGCGTGCGGAGTACAAGGTCGCGAGCTTTATCGTCTTCGACACCATGATCCTGGGCCAGGAGGCATGGGTGGACGCCGTCGACGACCGGCACGAGGAGGCCCTGGACAAGATCCGCGCATCGCTGCGGCAGTGCGCCGAACCGCTCGCCCAGGCCGTCATCCCGCAGCTGCCGTCCAGTTATCTGACCATCGCCGCGCTGTCCCTGGCCCGTGTCGACGGCGGCAGCCGTGCCGTGGACGCCGCCCGCTGTCTGGGGGCCGCCGACGCGCTGCTGCCCGCCGGTCATTTCGCGCCCGGCATGGAGCGCGCGGGGCGCGGGCGAGCCCTGGACGCGATCCGGGCGGTGCTCGACGCGGCGGCCTACGAGGCCGCGTACGCGGAGGGCGGCGGCCTCTCCCTCGTGGAGGCCACCGCCCTGGTCTGACCCGTGCCCCGGACCGGAGCCCGGCGCGTCAGCTCTTGGTGCGGAACTTGTGGATCGCGACCGGGGCCATCACCGCCGTGATGGCCGCCGACCAGGCCAGCGTGATCCACAGGTCGTGGGCGACCGGACCGCCCACCATCAGTCCACGGGCCGCGTCCGCGAGCGTGGACAGCGGGTTGTAGTCGGTGAACGCCTGGAGCCAGCCCGGCATCGACTGGGTCGGCGCGAAGATCGACGAGCCGAACTGCAACGGGAACAGCACCAGGAAGCCCATCGCCTGCACGGACTGCGCGTTCTTCAGGACCACGCCCAGGGTGAGGAACACCCACATGATGGACGAGGCGAACGCCGCGGACAGTCCCACCGCCGCGAACAGCCCGCCCCAGTGGTCGATGTGGAAACCGACCAGGACGGCCACGACCATCAGCACGGCCGTCGCGAACAGCATCCGCGCCAGCTCCACCGAGATCTTCGCGAACAGCACCGAGCCGCGCCCGATGGGCAGCGACCGGAAGCGGTCCATGACACCGGAGTTGAAGTCCTGGCTGAAGCCGGTGCCGACGCCCTGGGACAGCGTCATGCTCATCATCGCGATCATGCCGGGGATCACATACTGCACATACCCGTCCTGGCCGCCGCCCAGGGCCTGTCCGATCGAGCCGCCGAAGACGTAGACGAACAGCAGGGTGAAGACGATCGGCATCAGCAGCGCGTCGAACATCGACTCCGGGTCCTGCCGGATCCACAGCAGATTGCGGCGGATCAGGGCCCCGGTGTGGCGCAGATGGCCGCGCAGCGGGATACGGGCGTCGGCGGAAGCCGTGGCGGTGGCGGTGGTGGCGCTCATACGGCGACCTCCTGGCGGGTGTCGGCGGGCGCGGGGTCCTGCGGGGCACTGGCGCGGTGGCCGGTGAGCGACAGGAACACCTCGTCCAGGCTGGGCAGTTCGGTGGTGATCGAGGAGATGGTGATGCCGCGCGCGGTGACCGCGCCGACCACGGCGGTCAGCTGCTCGTCGCTGAGGATCGGCACCAGCAGGCTGTTGGCCTCGCTGTCCACGGTCGACGCGGCGAGCCCGGTGATGCCCAGTTCGTCGAGCATCCCGGCGAGTGGGCGCAGCTCCAGCGGGTCCGCGGGCCGTACCCGCAGTGTGCGTCCGCCGACCTTCGCCTTCAGTTCCTCGATGCCGCCGTTCGCGATGACCTTCCCGCGGTCCACGACGGTCAGCTCGGAGGCGAGCTGTTCGGCCTCCTCCATGTACTGGGTGGTCAGCAGGACGGTGACGCCGTCCCCGACCATGGCCTTGACCTCGTCCCACACCTCGTTGCGGGTCCGGGGGTCGAGACCGGTCGTCGGCTCGTCCAGGTAGAGCACCTCGGGCCGGCCGATCATCGAGGCGGCCAGGTCGAGCCGGCGCCGCATGCCGCCGGAGTAGGTGGCCGCGGGCCGCTTGGCGGCGTCCGTCAGCGAGAACCGCTCCAGCAGTTCGTCGGCGCGGGCGCGGGCCTCCTTGCGGGGCAGATCGAGCAGCCGCCCGATCATGTACAGGTTCTCCCAGCCCGGCAGCTTCTCGTCCACCGAGGCGTACTGCCCGGTCAGCCCGATCACCCGGCGCAGCTGCCGGGGCTGGCGTACGACGTCGTAGCCGGCGACGGTCGCCTGGCCGGCGTCGGGGGCCAGCAGGGTGGACAGGATCCGAACGAGGGTGGTCTTGCCGGCCCCGTTCGGCCCGAGCACACCCATCACGGTGCCCTCACGCACATCCAGGTCCACGCCGTCCAGCGCCTTGGTCTCGCCGTAGTGCTTGACCAGCCCCCGCACGGTCACGGCGTCGCCACGGCCGCTGGGCTTGTTGTCGTTTCGTGTCATGCCGTCGACAGTGCCACCCCCCACCGACAAACGACCTACAGGCGACCGACAACCCGGCGGCCCGCCCCCATACAGCCGCCGACGAAACCGCAGCAACCACACCCGCGAGAGCGGCGCCGGTTCAGGCGCAAAGGACAGACCCGCCGACGGGGGAGGATCGGCGGGCCTGTCCTGGGTGTTGCCGAAATGGTCCAAGGGCCCCGCCCCCGAAGGGGCGCGGGGCTGTATGCCTATGACCGGCCGCCTACGGCCAGACGCCTACGACCAGAATCCCAACGGCCCAGACGCCTACGACCGGACGCCCACGCCTAATGGACGGAGTGCTCCTCCTGGGGGAACGTTCCGCCGATGACATCCTCGGCGAAGGCCCTGGCCGCGTCGCCCATGACCGCACGCAGATCGGCGTACTGCTTCACGAACTTCGGGACCCGGCCGCCGGTCAGGCCCAGCATGTCGGTCCACACCAGCACCTGTGCGTCCGTCTCGGGTCCGGCGCCGATGCCGACGGTCGGGATGTGCAGCACCCGGGTCACCTCGGCCGCCAGCTCCGCCGGTACCAGCTCCAGCACCACCGCGAACGCGCCCGCGTCCTGCACGGCCTTCGCGTCGCGCAGCAGTTGCTGGGCCGCCTCCTCGCCGCGCCCCTGCACCCGGTAGCCCATGGAGTGCACGGACTGCGGGGTCAGGCCGATGTGGGCCATGACCGGGATGCCGGACTCCACCAGCAGCCGGATCTGTTCGTGCGAGCGTTCGCCGCCCTCCAGCTTGACGGCGCCGACCCCGGCCTCCTTCACCAGCCGGGTCGCCGAGCGCAACGCCTGCACCGGGCCCTCCTGGTAGGAGCCGAAGGGCAGGTCGCCCACGATCAGGGCGCGCTGGGTGCCGCGCACGACCGCGGCCGACAGCATGGTCATCTCGTCGAGGGTGACGGGTACGGTCGTCTCGTACCCGAGGTGGCAGTTGCCCGCCGAGTCGCCGACCAGCATCACCGGGATGCCGGCCTCGTCGAAGACGGACGCGGTCATGGCGTCGTAGGCGGTGAGCATGGGCCACTTCTCACCCCGCTCCTTGGCGAGGGTGATGTCGCGGACGGTGATGCGGCGCGTGCCCTTGCCCCCGTACAGCGCCTTGCTGCCGTCGGAGGGCTTGGTTCGGGCAGCCGAAAGCTGCGTCATTGCAACGGCTCCTTCAGGTCATCTCGAAGCGCCCTGACGGCGTCTCCGGATCGTCTCCATGGTGGCACCTCGTGCCAGGGACGGCCAGGGGACCCGGGTGATCCGTCCGGCATCCGGGGGCCGACGTCCCGTCACGGCCTGCCGGGTAAGGTCTGGGTAAAGATATTAAGATACGAGACGGTTCCGTATCGGAATGGTCCTAGGCTCGTTGCCATGACAACTCCTGCCGTACCCGCCTCCCGGATACCCGAAGAGGTGCACCGGCGCCGTTGGGCCATCCTCGGCGTCCTCATGCTGAGCCTGCTGATCGTGGTGCTGGACAACTCGATCCTGAACGTCGCGGTCAAGACGATCTCCATGCCCGCGCCCACCGGGCTGGGCGCCACCCAGGGCGAGATCGAGTGGGCCATCAACTCCTACACCCTCGTCTTCGCCGGCCTGCTGTTCACCGCGGGCCTGCTCGGCGACCGGATCGGCCGCAAGAAGGTCCTGCTCGGCGGCCTCGTCGTGTTCGGCATCGGCTCGGCCCTGGCCGCCGAGTCCGGCTCCCCGGGCGAACTCATCGCCTACCGCGCGCTCATGGCGCTCGGCGCCGCCTTCGTCATGCCCGCCACCCTCGCCGTGCTGATGAACGTCTTCGAGCGCGAGGAGCAGCCCAAGGCCATCGGTGTCTGGGCGGGCGGCGTCGGACTCGCCATCGCCATCGGCCCGATCACCGGCGGCGCGCTGCTCGACCACTTCTGGTGGGGCTCCGTCTTCTTCGTCAACGTGCCGATCGTGATCCTCGCGGTCGTGCTGATGGTCTGGCTCGTGCCCGACTCGCGCGACCCGAAGCCCGGCCGCGTCGACCCCGTCGGCGTCGTGCTCTCCGTCGTCGGCCTGGTCCTGCTCGTCTACGGCATCATCAAGGGCGGTGAACTCGCCGACTTCACCGACCCGAGCGTGCTGGCCACCATCGCCGCCGGGCTCGCCGTCCTGGTCGCCTTCGTCCTCTTCGAGAAGCGCAGCGACCACCCGTCCCTCGACGTCACGTACTTCAAGAACAAGGTCTTCTCGGCCGCCATGAGCGCCATCGCGCTGGTCTTCTTCGCGCTGATGGGCGTGACGTTCTTCGGCGTCTTCTACACCCAGAGCGTGCGCGGCTACTCGCCGCTGGAGTCCGGCGTGCTGATGCTGCCGCTGGCCGCCGCGCAGATGATCTTCGCGCCGCGCGCCCGGCTGGTCGTCGAGCGGTTCGGCAACCGGGCCACCACCACGGCCGGGCTGCTCCTGATCGCCGCGACCCTGGCCGTCTTCGCCACCTTCGAGGCGGACACCCCGATCTGGCTGCTGGAACTGGTCTTCTTCCTGATGGGCACCGGTATGGCGCACATCATGACGCCGACCTCCGTCGTCATCATGCAGGCCCTGCCGCGCGAGAAGGCCGGCTCCGCCTCCGCGCTGAGCAACACCTTCCGGCAGGTCGGCGGCGCCCTCGGCATCGCCGTACTCGGCTCGGTGCTGTCCGCCGCGTACCGCGACGGCATCGAGGGCAAGCTGGGGCCGGTGCCGGCCGGGCTGCGGGACACCGCGGCCGAGTCCATCGAGTCCACCCTCGGCGTCGCCGCCCGGCTCGGCCCGCAGGGCAAGGCGCTGATCGGCCCCGCCAACGACGCGTTCCTGCATGCCATGCACGTCACCGCGCTGTGCGGAACCGGTGTCGCGCTGCTCGGCGCGGTGGTGGTGGCGCTCTTCCTGCCGGGTCGGCCGCCGGCCGGTCAGGAGGGCGAGCGGGACAAGGAGTTGGTCGCCGCCGCGGACTGAACGGTCCGAGCGCGCGTCCGGAGAGGCAGCACGGGGGGAGGAGGCCGCTGCGGGACAATTCCCGCAGCACAGCGAAAGGACGGAGTGACGTGAGCCTTGCCGACAGTCGCCCGCAGTCGTACGGTCCCGCCCGGGGTCGGCCGCGCAGCGAAGCAGTGGAACGCGCCATCCTGGAGGGCGTGATGAAGCTCCTGGAGGACGGCGTGCCCCTTGCCGAGCTGTCCATCGAGCGGATCGCCCGCACGGCCGGCGTGGGCAAGGCCACCATCTACCGCCGCTGGAGCGGCAAGGAGGAACTGTTCGTCGACGTCATGCGCGCCGCCGAGCCCCCCGACCCCGAACTCCCCGGCACCTCCATGCGCGACGACCTGGTCGTGCTGCTCGAAGCGCTGCGCCTGCGCAGCCTGGCCAGCCGCTCCTCGGCGATCCTGCACAACGTGCACGTGCAGATGAAGAGCAGCCCCAAGATCTGGGCCGCCTACCACGCCTGCGTGATAAGACCCCGGCGCGAGCAGGGCCTGGAGATCCTGCGCCGCGGGCAGCGCAACGGCGAACTCCGCCCGGACATCGACCTCGAACTGGCCAATGACATGTTCGTCGGCCCCATGCTCGTCCGCTCCGTGATGCGCCCCGACATGGAGCTCCCGGACGGTCTCGCGGAGCAGATCGTCGACACCGCGCTGGCCGGCCTACGGCCCGTCAGTACGTCCGTCGGCACGCCGGGCGCCTAGCCCGAAACGCCCGGTGCACGGCCCGAATGTGCGCGTTTCGTCACAGTCCACACCCGCCCCCGGAACCGCCGGAACTCCGGGCGCCCGCCCGTTCGTCCTCGACTTCCGTACGGCCGTCATGGGACGGCGGGAACGGGGCCGATCATCCCCTAGGGTCGTAACCCAGGGGGACGACGGTGTGCACAGCAAGTGGTGAGGCGACGGTATGGCGCAGCAGGCATACATGACGGAAACGGACAACGGCGGCTCGGGACCCGAGCAGCGGGGCTCCCGGTTCCGGCGCCTGCTGCTCCGGCTGCGCGACGGCTGGCGGGACCGGGGCATCTGGCGCCGTGGCATCGTCCTCGCCGTGCTCGCCCTGCTCCTCGCCCTGGTGATGCTGCTGCACTCGCGCATCCCCAACACCGTGGGCAACCTCGGCAGCCTCACCGAGACCTTCCTGCCCTGGCTGGGCCTGCTCATCCCGGTCCTGCTGGTCCTCGGCCTGGTCCGCCGGTCGGCGACCGCGCTGATCATGCTGGTGCTGCCGTTGGTGGTGTGGCTGAACCTCTTCGGTGGGCTGCTCACCGAGCGGTCGGCCGCCGGCGGCGACCTGGTGGTCGCGACACACAATGTCAACGCCGACAACCCGGACCCGTCCGGCACCGCCCGCGAGGTGGCCGCCTCCGGCGCGGACGTGCTGGCGCTGGAGGAACTGAAGGCGTCCGCCGTCCCGGTCTACGAGAAGGCGCTGGCCCCGACGTACAAGTACCACTCGGTCGTCGGCACCGTCGGGCTGTGGAGCAAGTACCCGATGACCGCGGTCCGTGCCGTCGACATCAAGCTGGGCTGGCAGCGCGCCATGCGCGCCACGATCGCGGCGCCCGACGGACAGGTCGCGGTGTACGTCGCCCATCTGCCCTCGGTGCGGGTGAAGATGGCGTCCGGGTTCACCGCCCGGCAGCGGGACAAGAGCGCCGACGCGCTGGGTGAGGCGATCGCCGACGAGACGCTGCGACGGGTCGTGCTGCTCGGCGACCTGAACGGCACGATGAACGACCGCTCGCTCAACGCCGTCACCTCCCAGCTGCGCTCCACGCAGGGCGCGGCGGGCAGCGGGTTCGGGTTCAGCTGGCCGGCGTCGTTCCCGATGGCGCGGATCGACCAGATCATGGTGAAGGGGGTCGAACCGGACAGTTCGTGGACGCTGCCGAGGACGGGCAGCGACCACCTCCCGGTGGCGGCCCGTGTAACGCTCGACACGTCCGCTTAACCCGCAGGAATACTGAGCCTGTCACGCTTTGTTCCGAGATCGAACATAAGCTGCTCCACTCCCTTCCCCGAAAGGCACAGGCTCTTTCATGCCCCTGGCCCTGCTCGCCCTCGCCGTGGGCGCCTTCGGCATCGGTACCACCGAGTTCGTGATGATGGGCCTGCTGCCCGACGTCGCGGACGATCTGCACGTCTCCCTGCCCACCGCCGGGCATCTGGTCTCCGCGTACGCGCTGGGCGTCGTCATCGGCGCCCCGCTGCTCGCCGCCGTCACCGCGCGGATGTCCCGCCGCACCGTCCTCATCGGTCTCATGGCCCTGTTCGTGGTGGGCAACGCGCTGTCCGCCCTCGCCCCCGGCCATGAGTCCCTGCTGGCCGCCCGGTTCCTCAGCGGCCTGCCGCATGGCGCGTTCTTCGGCGTCGGCGCCGTGGTCGCGACGACCATGGCCGCCCCCGAGCGCCGGGCCCGCTCGGTCTCGCTGATGTTCCTCGGCCTGACCGTCGCCAATGTCGCGGGCGTCCCGGCGGCGACTCTGGCCGGCCAGCACTTCGGCTGGCGGGTGACCTTCCTCGGGGTGAGCGTGATCGGCCTGGCGGCGATCGCCTCCCTCGCCCTGCTGATCCCGCACGACCACACCCACGCCCCCGCCACCGGCCTGCGCGGCGAACTGGCCGCCCTGCGTCCGGCGCCGGTGTGGCTGGCCCTCGGTACGACCGTGGCGGGCTTCGGCGCGCTGTTCGCCGCGTACAGCTATGTCACGCCGATGCTCACGGACGCCGCCGGGTTCGCCGAGTCCGAAGTGACGCTGCTGCTGGCGCTGTTCGGCGTGGGCGCGACGGTGGGCAATCTGCTCGGCGGACGGCTGGCCGACCATGCCATGCGCGGCACGCTCTTCGCCGGACTCGCCTCGCTGGTCCTGGTCCTGGCCCTGTTCCCGGTGCTGATGCGGACGCAGTGGAGCGCGGCGCTTGCGGTGGTCCTGCTCGGCACGGCCGCGTTCGCCACGGGCTCCCCGCTGCAGCTGATGGTCATGGAGAAGGCGGCCTCGGCCCCCTCCCTGGCGTCCTCGGCCAACCAGGCGGCCTTCAACCTGGCGAACGCCGGCGGAGCGTGGATCGGCGGCCTGGCCCTGGCCGCGGGCTTCGGCGTGACGTCCCCCGCCATCGCCGGGGCGGCGCTTGCGGTGCTCGGCCTCGGCGTGGCCGCGGTGGCATACGCGGTGGACCGCCGCCGGGGCCTGCCGGCGGCTCGGCAGCGGCTGGTCGCGGCCCATGTGCCGGAGCACCAGGAGGCGGTACGTCCCTGACTCCGTGGCTGTCGGCCGGGGGGCGTTGTGGCTGGTCGCGCAGTTCCCCGCGCCCCTAGGGGGCAGCATGTTCGTGGTTGGGTGCGGATTCGTTGGGGCTGAGTGCGCAGTTCCCCGCGCCCCTGGGGGGCGGCACATTCGTGGTTGGGTACAGCTTCGCTGTAGCTGGTCGCGCAGTTCCCCGCGCCCCTTTGGGGCGCGGCCTCTGCTGCGTTGGTGCCGTCTGCGTTGGTGCTGTCGGGGCTACTCTCGCCAGCCGTTGGTGATCGGGAGGCGGCGGTCCTTGCCGAAGCCCTTGGCGGAGATCTTCGTGCCCGGCGGGTACTGGCGGCGCTTGTACTCCGCCGTGTCCACCATCCGCAGCGTCCTGGAGACCAGCTCCGGGTCGAAGCCGGCGGCGACGATCGTGTCCGCGCCCCGGTCGTGGTCGACGTACAGATCGAGGATCGCGTCCAGGACCGAGTAGTCCGGCAGCGAGTCGGTGTCGATCTGGCCGGGGCGCAGCTCGGCGCTCGGCGGCTTGGCGATGGAGTTCTCCGGGATCGGCGGCGTCCGGCCGCGCTCGGCCGCCGCCCGGTTGCGCCACTCGGCCAGCCGGAACACCGACGTCTTGTACACGTCCTTGATGGGGCCGTAGGCGCCCACCGAGTCGCCGTACAGCGTCGAGTAGCCGACCGCCAGCTCCGACTTGTTGCCGGGCGCCAGCACGATGTGGCCCTCCTGGTTGGAGATCGCCATCAGCAGCGTGCCGCGCAGCCGCGCCTGAAGGTTCTCCTCGGCCAGCCCGGTCAGCTCGGCCGACGCCATGTACGCGTCGAACATGGGGGCGATCGGGACCGTCCGGAAATTGAGCCCGGTGCGCCGCGCCAGCTCGGCCGCGTCGTCCTTGGAGTGGTCCGAGGAGTATTTCGACGGCATGGACACGCCGTACACATGCTCCGCGCCCACCGCGTCGCAGGCGATCGCCGCGACCAGCGCCGAGTCGATGCCGCCCGACAGCCCGATCAGCACGGACCGGAAGCCGTTCTTGCGCACATAGGCGCGCAGGCCGGTCACCAGTGCCTGGTAGACCTCCTCGTCGTCGCCGAGGCGGTCCGCGTGGTCGCCGGTCCGCTCCGGAGGATAGGCGGGCAGCGGGTCCTCGGAGAGGATCACCCGGTCGATGCGCAGCCCGTCGTCCACCACGCCGGCCGGCGGCCGTGCCGAGGCCGCGGGCAGGTCCAGGTCCAGCAGCACACAGGTCTCGGCGAACTGCGGCGCCCGCGCGATCACTTCGCCGTCGGCGCCGACGACGATCGAGTCGCCGTCGAAGACCAGCTCGTCCTGGCCGCCGATCATGGCCAGGTAGGCGGTTGTGCAACCCGCCTCCTGGGCACGCTTGCGGACCAGCTCAAGGCGGGTGTCGTCCTTGTCGCGCTCGTACGGAGAGGCGTTGACGGACAGCAGCAGGCCCGCGCCCGCCGAGCGCGCGGCGGGCACCCGGCCGCCGTCCTGCCACAGGTCCTCGCAGATGGCCAGGGCGACATCGACGCCGTGCACGCGTACCACCGGCATGGTGTCGCCGGGTACGAAGTAGCGGAACTCGTCGAAGACGCCGTAGTTCGGCAGGTGGTGCTTGGCGAAGGTCAGGGCGACCGCGCCGCGGTGCAGCACCGCCGCCGCGTTCTGCGGGGCGCCGGCCGGCTGGCCGTACCTCGGCTGGGCGCTCTCGCTGCGGTCCAGGTAGCCGACGATCACCGGCAGCTCCCCGAAGCCCTCCTCGGCGAGCCGGGCGGCGAGCGAGCGCAGCGCGGCCCGGGACGCCGCCACGAACGACGATCTGAGAGCCAGGTCCTCGACGGGGTATCCGGTCAGCGCCATCTCGGGGAACGCCACGAGATGCGCTCCCTGCTCGGCGGAGTGCCGGGTCCAGCGGAGGATCGTCTCGGTGTTTCCGGCGAGGTCACCGACGCGCGAGTCGATCTGGTTGAGGGCGAGACGAAGTTGAGGCACGCGCCCAGTGTAATCGTCAGAGCGACGCGATGGGGGTGGCGCGGAGTGTGGTGCACCCCACGCCACCCCCGTCCGGGCCGCGGGATCAGTGACGGCGGTACGACTGGACGTAGCCGGGCGCGGGCGTGCCCACGCCGGTCACGTCGTCGTAGCCCCGCACGGCCCTCAGCGAACTGTCCTTGCCGAGGCCGCGGACCGAGGTGAGCAGGCCGTCGGCGGCGTCGTAGCCGTTGGCGAAGTCGACGCGGGCGACCGCCAGACCGGTGCCCGTCGGGTCGTCCGTGACGTCGTGGTACGCCGTCGAGCCGTACGTGGCGTAGATCGCCGGGTTGGCGAAGCCGATCGCCCTGCCGCCGCGCGCCTCCTGGGCCAGCGCCTGCACGGCCGCGATCACCGGCGCGGCCAGCGAGGTGCCGCCGATGCGGTACTCGGCGTACTGCTCGGACCCGTCCGGGAAGGTCTGCGTCTGGCCGACGAGGAAGCCGGTGTTCGGGTCGGCGACCGCCGCGATGTCGGGGACGACGCGGTTACGAGCCGCGCTGTTGGCCTGGGCGAGCGCGTTTGGGACGACGCCCTTCTGGTAGTAGGGCTGGGGCACGGTCCGGCTGGTGCCGCCGCCCGCGCCCGAGGTGAACGCGCCGGGGAAGTCGGTCCAGCTCCCGCCGTCCGCGGACAGGTTCGCCTTCTCGGTGCCCCAGCCGGTCTCCCACAGGTACTTCTCGCCCTTGCCGACCGCCAGCGAGGTACCGCCGACCGCGGTCACCCACGCCGAGTTGGCGGGGGTGTCGACCTGCTTGGTGCCGGTGTTCGCGACCTCGTCGCCGTCGTCGCCGGAGGAGAAGTAGAAGCCGATGCCCTGGACCGCGCCGAGCTGGAAGACCTGGTCGTAGGCGGCCTGGAGGTCCGGCGTCTGGTTGGCCTCGATGTCGCCCCAGGAGTTGGAGACGATGTCGGCCAGGTGGTTGTCGACGATCTTGCCGAGCGAGTCGAGCAGATCGTCGTCGTAGCAGGACGCGGCGCCCACATAGGTGAGGGAGGCGTCCGGCGCGACCGCGTGTACGGCCTCGACGTCCAGGGTCTCCTCGCCGTACCAGCCGGCCGCCCCGCACTCCTCGGTCTTCGTGTAGTTCTCCGGCAGTACCTGGCGCAGTGTGCCGGTCTTCCAGGCCGCGTCGCCGTTCTTCTTCGCGTAGGCGGCGGCGTCGAGGGCGATGGTCGGCGAGGCGTAGGCGTCGGTGATGGCGACGCGGACGCCCTTGCCGGTGTACCGGCCGGCGCCGTAGGCGGCCCGCAGCTGCTTGCCGGTGTAGCCCTTGACGGCGTACGGGATCTTCTTGCCGTACGCGCTCGGCAGGGTGGTCGCGGTGTTCGAGCCGTAGTACGAGGAGAACGGCCCGGCGTTCTTGAACACGGCGTCCGGCGGCGGCAGTTGGTCCTGGTGACGGACCTTGTGCGGCGCGTTGTCCAGGCCCGTGACGGTCAGCACGGCGCCCCCGAGAGCCCGCGGCACGGAGGCCGCACGGGCGGGCGCGCGGTAGGTCTTCGAGCCCTTGGCATAGTCGTGGAACCGGGTGCCGAACGCCTTCTCGGCGGCCGTCACATCACCACGGACGGCGATGTAGCGTCGGGTGGTGTCGGTGACCTTCAGACCGGCCGAGGTCAGCCACGAGGTCACGGCCTTCACCTGGGCCGCGGTCGCGCCGAAGCGGGCCTGTGCCTGTGCGGCGCTCAGGTAGTCGCCGTAGCGGGGCGAGGACGGGTCGGAGACCGTCTTCGCGTACGCGGCGAGGCCGGACGCGTCCCGGCCGGCCAGATACACCCGGGCCGTGACCCGGGCGCTGTCCGGGGTGGCGCCCCGGTCCGCCGTGGCCGTGGCCCACGCGGGCCTGGTGCCCGCGAGCGTGTCCCGGGCCGGGCCGTCCGCGGCGTGCGCCGCGGGTATGCCGAGCGCCAGTGCGCCGACGAGCATCGGCAGTGTCGCCGCCATGCTCACACCGGCGCGCGCCTTGGCGCGGTTGGATCTCATAGAACCCCCTGCGATGCGGTTCGCATGCATGTAGTGGTCGCGGTCGTCGCCGATCCGCACCGGGGCCCGCGGCGGTCAGGGGCCCGCGAATGGATCACACGATGGGGGTCATCTTCCGGATGAACTGTTCATGTCAGGGAAATGTGGCGGTCAAGAGAAGGCCAAGGACCCTTCATTCAGGGCGAATTGGGGTTTTCGTCCACCGGGGCCTGTCGTCACATTCCCTACATTCCCTGCCGCCCTTCGGACGACGACGGGAATCCGGCGACAGGCCCGAGCGGTCAGGAACGGGGCGCCGCTCCGCGCTTCTTGAGCATGTCGGCCATCAGCGTGATCTCGGACCGCTGCGCCTCGACCATGCCCTTCGCGAGCCGCTTCTCCACCCCTACGGTGCACCGGGCGACACACCCCTCGGCCATGTGCACACCGCCCTTGTGATGGTCCGTCATGAGCTGGAGGTAGAAGACCTCCGCCCGCTTGCCCGACAGCGTGTCCAGCTTGTTCAGCTCGGTGTTGGTCGCCATGCCCGGCATCAGCGCGCCGTCCTGGCCGGCGGGCATGCCGCCCATGCCCATCCAGGTCATCGGCTGCTTCGCCGACACCTTCGGCAGCCCCCACAGGTCCAGCCAGCCGAGCAGCATGCCCCGCTGGTTGGCCTGCGTCTGCGCGATGTCGTAGGCGAGCCGCCGGACCTCCTCGTCGTTCGTGCGGTCGCGCACGATGTACGACATCTCGACGGCCTGCTGGTGGTGGACCGCCATGTCCCGCGCGAACCCGGCGTCCGCGGACTCGGCGCCCGGCGCCGCCGCGCTCGCGCCGGAGCCGCCGTCCTCGGCCACCGCGTAGGTGATCGCGCCGGCCGCGACCAGCGCCGCCGCGGCCGCCCCGGCGACCCAGCCGATGTGCCGCTTCACCGCACCGCCCTCACTTCATCGTCCCGCCGGTGCACGAGGCACCCGGCTCGGGCGTCTGCTCGCCCTGCACATACGTCGAGAAGAACTTGTTCACCATCGGGTCGTCCGCGCTCTTCACGGTCACCTGGTGGCCCCAGGCCGACAGCATCAGCGGGGCCGCCTGGTCCTCGTACGGGCTCATCAGCGAGTACGGGGTCTGCTTCACCTTGGCCGCGAGCGCGTCCACGTCCGCCTTCTTCGCCGCGGCGGTGTACGTCACCCAGACGGCGCCGTGCTCCAGCGAGTGCACCGCGTTCTCGTTCTTCACGGCCGAGGTGTAGACGTCGCCGTTGCAGTTGAGCCACACCGGGTTGTGGTTGCCGCCCACGGGCGGTTGCATCGGGTACGTCACGCTCGTCTGGACGTGGTTGCGCGCCAGCTTGCCCTTCCAGGTGCGCACGCCGTCCGCGCCGGTGACGAAGTGCCCCGAGTCGCCGGCGCCCTTGGAATCGTCCGACGCGCTGTCCTTGGAGTCGGACCGCGCGTTCACGAGGACGACACCGCCGACGACCAGACCGGCGACGACCACCACGCTCGCGGCGACGACGAGCAGCCGGTTGCGGCGCTCGCGGGCCTGCTCGGCCCGCTGCATCTCCGCTATGCGGGCCTTGCGTGCCACGCTGCTTCTGTTCTTGGCGGAACCCATGAGGCGTGTCCTTCTGGGGGAAAGGGGCGGGGGCGTGGTGCGGAGGTGGCGCTCGCTGATCGTAATGGGCGGGGGTCGCGCGCCGTAGGGAGGGCACGGGAATCGAGTCGTAGGGAGGGGCGCCGGAATCGAGGGGGACGCCGGGGAATCGAAGCGCGCGCACCCGCCGCCTCGGCGACGCGCACCAAGACGCACACCAAAACGGGCGGGAACGATCGGGATCGAGCAGGGATCGGCCAGGGATCTGCCATTACGGATGGCGGTCCGGACGGGCAAGATGGGCGACAGAGCAGTACATCTGCCGGCCCCGGCGCGTTCCCTGCGAGGTCGGCCGGGCGATCAAGGTCCGCAACGCGCATGAAACGGTGTTGTGGTGGGATGCTCAGGTGCCCGACCGCCTCCGGTGGCACCGGGGAAAGGCGGCCTGACCAGCAAGGATGGGGAAGCGGAAGATGGACAAGCAGCAGGAGTTCGTGCTCCGGACCTTGGAGGAGCGCGACATCCGGTTCGTACGCCTGTGGTTCACGGACGTGCTGGGCTTCCTCAAGTCCGTCGCCGTGGCCCCCGCCGAACTGGAGCAGGCATTCGACGAGGGCATCGGCTTCGACGGCTCCGCCATCGAGGGCTTCGCCCGGGTCTACGAGTCCGACATGATCGCCAAGCCGGACCCGTCCACCTTCCAGGTGCTGCCCTGGCGGGCCGAGACCCCCGGCACGGCCCGGATGTTCTGCGACATCCTCATGCCGGACGGCTCCCCGTCCTTCGCCGACCCCCGGTATGTGCTCAAGCGCGCCCTGGCCCGCACCTCCGACCTGGGCTTCACCTTCTACACCCACCCGGAGATCGAGTTCTTCCTGCTGAAGGACCGCCCGCTGGATGGAACCCGCCCCACCCCCGCCGACAACTCCGGCTACTTCGACCACACCCCGACCAACGTCGGCATGGACTTCCGCCGCCAGGCGATCACCATGCTGGAGTCGATGGGCATCTCCGTCGAGTTCTCCCACCACGAGGGCGCCCCCGGCCAGCAGGAGATCGACCTGCGCTACGCCGACGCGCTCTCCACGGCCGACAACGTCATGACGTTCCGGCTGGTCATGAAGCAGGTCGCGCTGGAACAGGGGGTGCAGGCGACGTTCATGCCGAAGCCGTTCAGCGAGCACCCCGGCTCCGGTATGCACACCCACCTCTCCCTCTTCGAGGGCGACCGGAACGCGTTCTACGAGTCCGGATCGGAGTACCAGCTCTCCAAGGTCGGCCGCTCCTTCATCGCGGGCCTGCTCCGGCACGCGGCGGAACTCTCGGCGGTCACCAATCAGTGGGTCAACTCCTACAAGCGCATCTGGGGCGGCTCCGAGCGCACGGCGGGCGCAGGCGGTGAGGCCCCCTCGTACATCTGCTGGGGCCACAACAACCGCTCGGCCCTGGTCCGGGTGCCGATGTACAAGCCGGGCAAGACGGGCTCCGCGCGCGTGGAGGTCCGCTCCCTCGACTCGGGCGCGAACCCGTACCTGGCCTACGCCGTCCTGTTGGCCGCCGGCCTCAAGGGCATCGAGGAGGGCTACGAGCTGCCGCCGGGCGCCGAGGACGACGTCTGGGCCCTCTCCGACGCCGAGCGCCGCGCCATGGGCATCGAGCCGCTGCCCCAGAACCTCGGCGAGGCCCTGACCCTGATGGAGCGCAGCGACCTGGTCGCCGAGACCCTCGGCGAACACGTCTTCGACTTCTTCCTGCGCAACAAGCGCGCGGAGTGGCACGAGTACCGCTCGGAGGTCACGGCGTTCGAGCTGCGGAAGAACCTGCCGGTGCTGTAGTAGCAGGTCAGGGCGGGTTTCCCGCTGACTCGGCGGATGGTGCCGACGGTCGAGGACCGTCGGCACCATGGCGTCTCACTGGCCCTGGGCCGTTTCTGGGCCGTCCGGCGCATGGGACCGACGGTCCCGGACCGCCGGCCCCAGGGCGGGCCCGCCCGGCGGGGGTCTGAGCGGGCCCGCAGATCCCGACGTCATCGGCCGCCGAGGAGAGAGACGGCGTCCTCACCTTGTTCCTGACCCGAGGCTGTCCCCGCCAGGCAGCCGTCGAAGGGCTGCGCGAACGTCTGGCCGCAGCCGACGCCGCCGCCCGACCGGCCCTGCCCACAGCATCCTCCGGAGAATGAAGGACACCGCGATGACGACCGACGAGCCGCAGCCCGGTGAGTACTCCCTCACCATCCGCAAGCCGTACTTCGCCCTGATGGCCACCGGCGCCAAGACCATCGAGGTCCGGGTCGGCTATCCCAAGATCCGCAAGATCAAGCCCGGGGACACCCTGCGGATCACCTGCGCGGACGAGTCCCTGACCACCCGCATCACCACAGTCGAGGAGTACGACTCCTTCACCGCGATGCTGGATGCCGAGGACCCCACCGCGATCGGCGGACCGGACCTGACCCACGACGAACTCGTCGCCGCGATCCACGACATCTACCCGCCCGAGAAAGAGGCCCTCGGCGTCTTCGCCCTCCACCTCGCCCTCGCGCAGACGGGCGCCTGAGACGCCACGGAGGGGGAAGCACACAGTTGCGTACGGCTCCGTCGTGCACCATCGCGTACGGACTTGTGTCCCCAGCCAGGTGTGCGAACCTGTCCTGCCGTCGGCGGGAAGTTCAGGGCCGGTCCGTTCTGGACGGACACTTGGCCTCTCGGCGGAGCTGCTGAGCGGGTCGAGGCGCGACTGGCCCGAACGGCCCCAACCCACAGCACGTCCCTGCTCGATGCGCGTTCGGGCGGACTGGTCCCCCGGTGGACGGGGCCCCGGGCCGGAGTGCGGCCTGGCGACATGGACCCGCCGTTCATCGTCGCGGGTTGAGGGCGGCCGGTTTCCGGCGGGGGCGTGGCGGTGGGCGGCGGGCCGCTCGGGCATGCGTGGCGGAGTTGCGGGCCGTCGGCGGCGGGACTGGCCGTCTTCCGGTCCCGCCGCTCACCCCCTGGCGTACTCGGGTTGCCGGTCCCCGGGGAGGGGGCGCGCGGGGCGGGGACGCCGGTCTTGGTTTCTGGGCTGCTGCGTTGCCGGCCCGGCCGGGACCTCCGTACCCCGCCGTACCCCGCCGTACCTTGCTGTACCCGCCGTGTCGCCACTCCGTTCGCCGCCCATGCCCTGCCCCTGCCCCCGTGCGGCGCCCGTGGCCGTCAGTCGAAGCGCCATCTCGTCTGGCCGAACGGTTCTCCCTTGGCGAAGCCGACGACCGTTCGTGGGGTCAGCGCGAAGACCAGCGCTTGCCCCGGGCCGTGCTCGAAGCAGCCGTCCCGCACCTCGAAGTGCCAGAAGGCGCCGTACTTCGCCGCCCAGGCCGCGGCCGGCTCGCGCAGCCGCCCGTCGTCGGCGACCCGTACCGCCGAGCCCTCCACCACCAGGTCGTAGCCGGTGTCCCCGGTGTTGGTGCCGGTGGTCAGCACCGCCTCGGGGTTGCGGTCGAGATTGCGCGCCTTGCGCTCCCGCGCAGAAGCGCAGCGCCCCGGTCGCCCGGACCGTGAGCAGCGGCGTCACATGCGGACGCCCGTCCGGCCGTACGGTCGTGATCCGGAACAGCTCGGCCGCGCGCAGCAGCGCCGCCTCGGACCGGGCGGGCGCGCCCGCGCCCGCACCGGAGTAGCGGCGGTCCAGCTCACCCTCGGGTTCCCGCATCATGCCTCGCCGCTGATCGACGGTCCCTGCCAGTACGGACCGGGCGGGCGCGCGGAACTCATCGCGGTCCGCCCCGGCGCTTCGCCGGGACTCTCCGGTTAGGCTCTGGCCAGGACGACCTTGATTCGACCCGATGACTCGACCGGACGATTCGACCGGATGATTCGACCCGATCCGAGGGGAGGCCGCGGATGACGCCGGGGCGCAGGAGCAGTACCTTCACGCGACTGCTGCGGCACGGCTTCACCGACCCCTCCGGCGCCGAGCGGCTCCTCGACGGCGCCGAGCTGTCCCCCGTCCGCAGCGACCCGGTCCTGCTGGAGGCGCTGGGCGCGACAGCCGACCCGGACCTCGCGCTGGGCGGCCTGGTACGGCTGCTGGAGGCCCAGCCCGATCCCACCGCCCACCGCGAACTGCTCGACACGCTGATAGCGGCCAAGCCGCTGCGCGACCGCCTGCTCGGCGTGCTCGGCGCCTCCGCGGCCCTCGCCGACCACCTGGCCCGGCACCCCCGGGACTGGGCGGAGCTGGTCACCTACGAGCCGCACGACCTGCACCCCGGCGTGGCGGAGTTCGAACAGGGCCTGGCCGAGGCCACCGACCCGGTGTCGCTGCGCGTCGCCTACCGCCGCTGTCTGCTGTCCATCGCCGCCCGCGATGTGTGCGGCACCACCGATGTCGCCCAGACCGCCGCCGAACTCGCCGACCTCGCCACCGCCACCCTGCGCGCCGCCCTCGCCATCGCCCGCGCCGCCGCCCCCGACGACGCCGCGCTGTGCCGGCTCGCGGTGATCGCGATGGGCAAGTGCGGCGGCCACGAGCTGAACTATGTCTCCGACGTGGACGTGATCTTCGTCGGGGATGCGGTGGACGGCGCCGACGAGGCCAAGGCGCTCAAGGCCGCCACGAAACTGGCCTCGCACATGATGCGGATCTGCTCCGAGACCACCGTCGAGGGCTCCATCTGGCCGGTGGACGCCAACCTGCGCCCCGAGGGCCGCAACGGCCCGCTCGTGCGTACCCTCAGCAGCCATCTCGCCTACTACCAGCGCTGGGCGAAGACCTGGGAGTTCCAGGCCCTGCTCAAGGCCCGCCCGGTGGCCGGGGACATCGAACTGGGGGAGGAGTACGTCAGCGCGGTCGAACCCCTGGTCTGGACGGCCGCCGAGCGCGACAACTTCGTCCCCGACGTACAGAAGATGCGCCGACGCGTCGTCGAGAACATCCCCGCCGCCGAGGTCGAACGCGAGCTGAAGCTGGGCCCCGGTGGCCTGCGCGACGTCGAATTCGCCGTCCAGCTCCTCCAGTTGGTGCACGGCCGGGCCGACCCCACGCTGCGCGGCGGCCCCACCCTGGACGCCTTGCAGGCGCTGGCCGCCGGCGGCTACGTCGGCCGCGCCGACGCCGCCCGGCTCGACGAGGCGTACCGCTTCCTGCGCAGTCTGGAACACCGCATCCAGCTCTACCGGCTGCGCCGCACCCACCTCGTCCCCGACGACGAGGCCGATCTGCGCCGCCTCGGCCGCTCCCTCGGGCTGCGCACCGACCCGGTGGACGGGCTGATCCGCGAGTGGAAGCGGCACACCGGCGTGGTCAGCCGCCTGCACGAGAAACTCTTCTACCGCCCGCTGCTCGACGCGGTCGCCCAACTCGCCCCCGGCGAGGCCCGGCTGAGCCCCGAGGCGGCCCGGGAACGCCTGGTCGCCCTCGGCTACGCCGACCCCGCCGCCGCGCTGCGCCACCTGGAGGCGCTGGCCGCGGGCGTCACCCGCAAGGCGGCCATCCAACGCACCCTGCTGCCCGTCCTGTTGGGCTGGTTCGCGGACTCGGCCGACCCGGACGCGGGCCTGCTCAACTTCCGCAAGGTGTCCGACGCGCTCGGCAAGACCCCCTGGTATCTGCGGCTGCTGCGCGACGAGGGCGCGGCGGCCGAGAACCTGGCCCGGGTCCTGTCGGCCGGCCGGCTCGCCCCCGACCTGCTGATGCGCGCCCCCGAGGCGGTGGCGCTGCTCGGCGACGGCGACGGGGCCGGCCTCGAACCGCGCGGACGCGCGGGCCTGGAGCAGGAGATCCTCGCCGCCGCGGGCCGCGCGGAGAACGCCGACCAGGCGGTCACCGCGGCCCGCGGCGTCCGCCGCCGGGAGCTGTTCCGCACCGCCGCCGCCGACATCGTCGACTCCTACGGCACCGAGGCCAATCCCGTCGAGGCCGACCAGGGCGCGCTGGTGGACCGGGTGGGCGGCGCGGTCTCCGACCTGACCGCCGCGACCCTCGCGGGCACGCTGCGCGCCGTGGTCCGGGCCGGCTGGGGCGACACCCTGCCGACCCGCTTCGCGATCATCGGCATGGGCCGCTTCGGCGGCCATGAGCTGGGCTACGGTTCCGACGCCGACGTGGTCTTCGTCCACGAACCGCGGGACGGTGTGGGCGACCACGAGGCCGCCGCCGCGGCGGGCAAGGTCGTGTCCGAGATGCGCCGACTGCTCCAGCTGCCCAGCGCGGACCCGGTCCTGCTGATCGACGCCGATCTGCGCCCCGAGGGCAAGTCGGGCCCGCTGGTGCGCACCCTCAAGTCGTACGCGGCCTACTACCGCCGGTGGTCGCTGGTCTGGGAGTCACAGGCGCTGCTGCGGGCCGAACCGGTCGCCGGGGACCCGGACCTGGGCCGCCGGTTCATCGAACTGATCGACCCGCTGCGCTATCCGGCCGAGGGCCTGGGCGACGACGCGGTCCGCGAGATCCGCCGGCTGAAGGCCCGCATGGAGTCCGAACGCCTGCCGCGCGGCGCCGATCCCAAACTGCACACCAAGCTGGGCCCCGGCGGACTCTCCGACGTCGAGTGGACGGTGCAGCTGCTCCAGCTCCGCCATGCCTGGGCCGAGCCGGGCCTGCGCACCACCCGCACCCGCGAGGCCCTCACCGCCGCCTGCGCGGTTGGCCTGATCTCCGCGGAGGACGCCGCGACCCTGGACGAGGCTTGGGTGATGGCGACCCGCGTGCGCAACGCGGTCATGCTGGTCCGCGGCCGAGCCGGTGACACCTTCCCCACCGACCCCCGCGAACTCGCCGCCGTGGGCCGCTACCTCGGCTACACCTCGGGTCATGCCGGAGACATGCTGGACGCCTACCGCCGTACCACCCGCAGGGCCCGGACGGTCGTGGAGGAGCGCTTCTACGACACCTGAGCCCACGACGGCGCCCGGCGTCCCCCCGGCTTCGCCGCCACCAGGCGGGGCAGGGCGTACGGCAAGGAGCCGTACCACAGCCGGGCCAGGGCGTAGCCGAACGTCAGACACAGCATGCCGCCGACCGCGTCGAGCCAGAAGTGGTTGGCGGTGGCGACGATGACCACGAGGGTGGCCGCCGGGTACAGCAGGCCCAGCACCCGCGCCCAGGGCGCCGTGGCCAGCGCGCAGATCGTCAGCCCGCACCACAGCGACCAGCCGATGTGCATCGAGGGCATCGCGGCGTACTGGTTGGACATGTGCTTCAGATCGCCCGAGGCCATCGAGCCCCATGTCTGGTGGACCATCACCGTGTCGACGAAGTGAGCGCCGTCCATCAACCGGGGCGGGGCGAGCGGATACAGGTAGTAACCGACCAGCGCCACGCCCGTCGTCGCGAACAGCACCAGGCGCGTCGCCGCGTAGCGCCCGGGATGGCTGCGGTACAGCCACACCAGCACCCCGAGCGTCACCACGAAGTGCAGTGTCGCGTAGTAGTAGTTCATCCCCACGATCAGCCAACTCACCGAGTTCACGGCATGGTTGACCGATTCCTCGACGGCGATCCCCAGCCGGTGCTCGGTCTGCCAGATCCAGTCGGCATTGCGCAGCGCCTTGCCCCGCTGCTCCGGGACCGCGTTGCGGATCAGCGAGTACGTCCAGTAACTCACCGCGATGAGCAGGATCTCGAACCACAGGCGGGGCCGTCGCGGGGTGCGCAGCCGGCCGAGGAAACGCTGCTCGCCCTCGTCCGTGACGGCCTGCGGATCGGCCTCCTCGCGACCTTCCGGCTGTGTCACGGTCGAGTCACTCATAGGCACAGAGTCTGCCAGAAAAGCTATCTCCGACAGATCACCCCAAGGTCGGGTCCGCACCACATGTGCTACGGCGTGGGGAGGCGTCGGGGTACTACCGGCGTACGGTCCGGCTGCCGGGTCCTCCGCCCTGCGGAGGAGAGCCGTGCGCCGGGGCGGGGACGGCCGCGGTCGCCGGGGGTCGGGTGTCGGCGTCGTTCTGGCGCACGCGATGCGACCGCCGGGTGTCGGCTCGTTCTGGCGCACGGTGCGGCCGTCGGATCTTCGCCCTGCGGACGCGAGCCGCGCGCCGGGTCAGGGGCGGATGCGGTCGCCGGGCGCCGACGCCGTCGAACCGCGTACCACCAGCTCCGGCATGAACACGAACTCACTGTGCGGAGCGGGAGTTCCGCCGATCTCCTCCAGCAACGTGCGCACCGCCGCCTGCCCCATCGCCGGTACCGGCTTGCGGATCGTGGTCAACGGCGGGTCGGTGAAGGCGATCAGCGGGGAGTCGTCGAAGCCGACCACCGAGACGTCCCGCGGGACGTCAAGCCCGCGCTGCCGTGCCGCCCGTATCGCGCCGAGCGCCATCATGTCGCTGGCGCAGACGACGGCCGTGCAGTCCCGCTCGATCAGCGCGGCGGCCGCCGCCTGGCCGCCCTCCAGCGTGTAGAGCGAGTGCTGGACCAGCTCCGCCTCGATCGCCTGCGCGGTGAGCCCCAACCGGTCCTGCATCGCCCGCACGAAACCCTCGATCTTGCGCTGCACCGGCACAAACCGTTTCGGCCCCAGGGCCAGCCCGATCCGGGTGTGCCCCAGTGACACCAGATGGGTCACCGCCAGCGTCATCGCCGCCCGGTCGTCCGGCGAGATGAACGGCGCCTGCACCTTCGGCGAGAAGCCGTCGACGAGGACGAACGGCACGCCCTGCGCGCGCAGCCGCTCATAGCGCTGTGTGTCGGCGGTGGTGTCCGCGTGCAGCCCGGAGACATAGATGATCCCGGCGACCCCGCGGTCCACCAGCATCTCGGTCAGCTCGTCCTCCGTCGACCCGCCCGGGGTCTGTGTGGCGAGTACCGGCGTATAGCCCTGGCGGGTCAGCGCCTGCCCGATGACCTGCGCCAGGGCGGGGAAGATCGGGTTCTCCAGCTCCGGGGTGATCAGCCCGACCAGGCCCGCGCTGCGCTGCCGCAGCCGCACCGGCCGCTCGTAGCCGAGCACGTCCAGCGCGGCGAGCACGGACTGGCGGGTGGTGGCGGCTACGCCCGGCTTCCCGTTGAGGACCCGGCTGACGGTCGCTTCGCTCACCCCCGCCTGCGCAGCGATGTCCGCAAGCCGTGTGGTCACGCCACCGGACTGTACCCGTCGAGTCTTCCCCTGCCCACCGGACGGACGCCGGGCACGACCGGTCGAACGGCCCGTTGCGGGTTGCTGCGTCATCGCGATCCCTCGTCCCTCTGGTCGGCCTCGGACGGCCTTGGATGGCAAGAGCTTGCAGAGTCTTGCACAAGTCTCGCCGACCGCGCTGATCGGCCCTGTCACCGGGTCGCTAACAGATCGCGGACGGGTCGCGGACGGATCGAGGGCCGGTAACGACAGGGTAACCCTCGGGCCGTCTTGCGGTTTTTTTCTGCAAGGTCTTTCGCGGCGCTTGCATCGCTGTTACGTTCTCGTCGCCCGGCGGACGCAACGGCGCAGTCGGCAAGTCGCAGGGCGGCGGACGGGACCGCTCCCTGCACCACTCGGGCTTTTCACCCCCAAGGAGAACTCATGCGGCGTGGCATAGCGGCCTCCGCGCTGGTGGCGTCCCTCGCCCTCACGGCGACGGCGTGCGGCGGGAGCGGCAGCGACAACGGCGACAACGCTGACGGCCCGGTGACCATCACCTGGTGGGACACCTCCAACGCCACCAATGAGGCGCCGACGTACAAGGCCCTGGTCAAGGAGTTCGAGGCCGCCCACAAGGGCATCAAGGTCAAGTACGTCAACGTCCCCTTCGATCAGGCGCTGAACAAGTTCGACACCGCCGCCGGCGCCAAGGGCGCCCCGGATGTGCTGCGCTCCGAGGTCGGCTGGACCCCGGCCTTCGCCAAGAAGGGCTACTTCCTGCCGCTGGACGGCACCACCGCCCTCGCCGACCAGGACAAGTTCCAGCCCAGCCTGATCACCCAGGCCCAGTACGAGGGCAAGACCTACGGCGTGCCGCTGGTCACCGACACCCTCGCGCTGGTCTACAACAAGGCCCTGTTCAAGCAGGCCGGCCTCACCGAGGCCCCCAAGACCTGGGACGAGTTGAAGTCCGCCGCCGCCAGGATCAAGGACAAGACGGGCGCCGACGGCTACTGGGGCTCCACCCAGGGCTACTACGCCCAGCCCTTCCTGTACGGCGAGGGCGCCGACACCGTCGACGCCGCCGCCAAGAAGATCACCGTGAACTCGGCCGCCGCCCAGAAGGGTTACGGCACCTGGCTGAGCCTGTACTCCGGCAAGGGCCTGCACAAGGCCGACACCACCGCCGACGCCTACGCCCATATCCAGGACGCGTTCGTGAACGGCAAGGTCGCCGCGATCATCCAGGGCCCGTGGGAGATCACGAACTTCTACCAGGGCTCGGCCTTCAAGGACAAGGCCAACCTGGGCATCGCCGCCGTCCCGGCCGGCTCCACCGGCAAGGCGGGCGCCCCGACCGGCGGCCACAACCTCTCGGTCTACGCCGGCTCCGACAAGGCGCACCAGGAAGCGGCCGTGCAGTTCGTCAACTTCATGACCTCGGCGAAGTCCCAGGAGACCATCGCCCTGAAGAACTCCACGCTGCCGACCCGTGACGACGCCTACACGGACCAGGTGAAGGCCGACCCCGGCATCGCCGGTTTCCAGAGCGTGCTCGCCGCGGCCCGGCCGCGCCCGGCGCTGCCCGAGTACGGCTCCCTGTGGGGCCCGCTGGACACCGAACTGCCCAAGGTCGCGGGCGGCAAGGAGTCGCTGGCCGAGGGTCTGGGCAACGCCGAGGTCGCGATCGAGAAGCTGGTCCCCGACTTCAGCAAGTGAGGCCCCGCGTGGCCGTCGGATCCGCCCCCGGGTTCTCGACTTCGCTCGAACCGGGGACCCCGGGTGCAGGGGCGGGATCCGGCGGCCACCGGCCCGCGCCCGCCCCACCCCCGAACCGCAGACCTGCGAGAAGGTTGTCGAACCATGACAGTCGCCATCGACCGCGCGACCGGCAAGCGCCACGGTGACCGCGCGCCTCGGCCCGGGCTGGGGCAGCGCCTGAAGCACGGCGGCCGGAAGCACTGGTATGCCTACGCCATGATCGCCCCCGTGGCCGTGGTGCTCGGCGTCCTGGTGCTCTACCCCTTGGTGTACGGCCTCTACCTCACCCTCACCGACGCGAACAGCCTCAACACGGCGCGCACGATCGGCGTCAACCACATCGACGCCACCTACGAGTTCATCGGCCTGGACAACTACCAGGACGTCCTGTTCGGCCCGACGGCCTACGACCGCTTCTGGTCGCACTTCCTGTGGACGATCGTATGGACCGCGCTGTGCGTCGCCCTCCACTACTGCATCGGCCTGGGCCTCGCCCTGCTGCTCAACCAGCGGCTGCGCGGCCGCACCGGCTACCGGCTGATCCTGATCCTGCCGTGGGCCGTGCCCACCTTCGTCACCGTCTTCGGCTGGCGCTTCATGCTCGCCGACGGGGGCATCGTCAACGCCGTCCTCGACACGCTGCACCTGCCGACGCCGCTGTGGCTGGAGGACACCTTCTGGCAGCGGTTCGCCGCCATCATGGTCAACACCTGGTGCGGGGTGCCCTTCATGATGGTCTCGCTCCTCGGCGGCCTGCAGTCCATCGACACCGTCCTGTACGAGGCCGCCGAGATGGACGGCGCGAACGCCTGGCAGCGGTTCCGCCACGTCACCCTGCCGGGTCTCAGATCCGTCAGCTCCACCGTGGTCCTGCTGGGCATCATCTGGACCTTCAACCAGTTCGCCGTCATCTTCCTGCTGTTCGGCACCACCGCCCCCGACGCGCAGATCCTGGTGACCTGGGCGTACTACCTGGGCTTTGGACAGCAGCCGCGTGACTTCGCGCAGTCGGCCACCTACGGCATGCTGCTGCTGGCCATCCTGACCGTCTTCACCTCGTTCTACCGCCGCTGGCTGAACCGCAACGAGCAGCAGCTCGCGATCTGAGGCAGGAGTTCCCATGAGTACGACCACCGTCGAGACCTCCGCCACGGTGACCGAGGACCGCCCGGTGCGGGCCGGCCGCGGGCACCGCGCCCGGTCGGAGCGCGGCCTCGCGGCGTCCCTCGCCTCGCACGGCATCCTGATCGCCGGCAGCGTCGTGGCGCTCTTCCCGGTCGCCTGGCTGGTGTTCCTGTCCCTCGGCCCGGACAAGGACGACTATCTGCACCCGGGCGGCATCTGGCGGAAGATGACGTTCGACAACTACACGTTCGTCCTCCAGCACACGAACTTCTTCGCCTGGCTGAAGAGCTCCCTGATCGTCTCGCTCGGCACCACCGTGCTCGGCGTGCTGGTCGCCGCCACCACCGGATACGCGGTCTCCCGCATGCGTTTTCCGGGCTACCGCAGGTTCATGTGGGTCCTCCTGGTCACCCAGATGTTCCCGGTGGCCGTCCTCATGGTGCCGATGTACCAGATCCTGGCCGACCTCCAGCTCATCGACAGCTATGTCGGCCTGATCCTCGTGTACTGCTCGACGGCGGTGCCGTACTGCGCCTGGCTGCTGAAGGGCTACTTCGACACCATCCCGTTCGAGATCGACGAGGCGGGACGCGTCGACGGGCTGTCCCCCTTCGGCACGTTCGCGCGGCTCATCCTGCCGCTCGCGAGGCCGGGCCTCGCGGTCGCCGCCTTCTACAGCTTCATCACCGCGTTCGGCGAGGTCGCCTTCGCCACCACCTTCCTGCTGGACGACCAGAAGTACACGCTCGCCGTCGGCCTCCAGAGCTTCATCAGCGAGCACGACGCCCAGCGCAACCTCATGGCCGCCACCGCGGTGCTGATCGCGATACCCGTCTCCGTGTTCTTCTACCTCGTGCAGAAGAACCTGGTGACCGGTCTCACCGCCGGCGGCACAAAGGGCTGACGCCCACCGCGCTGTACGCCGTACCCGATTCCCCCCGACCCGAACTCCGTCACGTACCAAGGACGCCATGAGCCAGCACTCCGCCGACCCGGCCCCGAACACCGCCCTCGCCACCGTCGCGGGCCACCGCGACTGGTGGCGGGACGCGGTGATCTACCAGGTCTATCCGCGCAGCTTCGCCGACAGCGACGGCGACGGCATGGGCGACCTGGAGGGCATCCGTTCCCGACTTCCCTATCTGCGCGCCCTCGGCGTGGACGCCGTGTGGCTCAGCCCCTTCTACGCCTCGCCGCAGGCCGACGCGGGCTACGACGTCGCCGACTACCGGGCCGTGGACCCCATGTTCGGCAACCTCCTGGACGCCGACGCGCTGATCCGCGACGCCCACGCGGAGGGGCTCAGGATCATCGTCGACCTGGTGCCCAACCACTCCTCCGACCAGCACGAGTGGTTCAAACGCGCGCTGGCGGAGGGCCCGGGCTCCCCCCTGCGGGACCGCTACCACTTCCGGCCCGGCAAGGGCGCGGGCGGTGAACTCCCGCCCAACGACTGGGAGTCCATCTTCGGCGGCCCGGCCTGGACGCGGCTGCCGGACGGCGAGTGGTACCTCCATCTGTTCGCCCCCGAGCAGCCCGACTTCAACTGGGAACACCCGGCCGTCGGCGACGAGTTCCGCTCCATCCTGCGTTTCTGGCTGGACATGGGCGTGGACGGCTTCCGCATCGACGTGGCGCACGGTCTGGTGAAGGCGGCGGGCCTGCCCGACCTCGGCACGCACGACCAGGTCAAGCTGCTGGGCAACGATGTCATGCCGTTCTTCGACCAGGACGGTGTGCACGCCGTCTACCGCGAGTGGCGCAGGGTCCTCGACGAGTATTCCCCCAACCTTCGGCCGGGGGCGCCCCCAGAGAGAGTCTTTGTCGCGGAGGCATGGACCCCGACCATCGAGCGCACCGCGAACTACGTCCGCCCCGACGAACTGCACCAGGCGTTCAACTTCCAGTACCTGAGCACGGACTGGGACGCCCAGGAGCTGCGCCGGGTCATCGACCGCACCCTGGAGTGCATGCGCCCGGTCGGCGCCCCCGCCACCTGGGTGCTGTCCAACCACGATGTCACCCGGCACGCCACCCGGTTCGCCAACCCGCCCGGCCTCGGCACCCAGATCCGCACCGCGGGCGACCGCGAGCTGGGCCTGCGCCGGGCCCGCGCCGCCACCCTGCTGATGCTGGCGCTGCCCGGCTCGGCCTACCTCTACCAGGGCGAGGAGCTGGGCCTGCCCGACGTCGTCGACCTGCCGGACGAGGTCCGCCAGGACCCGGCGTACTTCCGCGGCGCCGGACAGGACGGCTTCCGCGACGGCTGCCGGGTCCCGATCCCGTGGACCCGCGAGGGCTCCTCGTACGGCTTCGGGCCGGGCGGCAGCTGGCTGCCGCAGCCGTCGGCCTGGGGCGAGCTGAGCGTGCAGGCGCAGGAAGGCGTGCCCGGCTCGACGCTGGAGCTGTACCGCTCGGCGCTGGCCGTGCGGCGTGCGCAGCCGGATCTCGGCGCGGGCGACGCGGTGGAGTGGCTGCGCGCCCCCGAGGGCGTACTGGCCTTTCGGCGCGGGGAGTTCGTGTGCGTCGCGAACACGACGGGGGAGCCGGTGACGATCCCGGCCTACGGCCGGGTGCTGCTCGGCAGCGGCGAGGTGACCGAGGCGGACGGCGAGGCGAAGGTACCGGCCGACACCACGGTGTGGTGGACAGCCGCCTGACGGTCCGTCACAGATCCGGCGCCAATCCGCCATCGGTCCGCCATCGGTCTGCCATCGATCGGGCGTCAAAGTTCTCGTAGCAACTTCGTCCGGCCCGCTGCCCTTTTGGGCGGCGGGCCTCTAGCATCTGCGCCACCGCAAGTTTTCAGGAATCTTTCAGCAAGAGTCTTCAACGGTGAAGGGACCCCCCATGGCACGCAGATCCTTCTCCGGGGCGCTCGCCCTCGCGGCCGCCGTCCTTGTCATGACCCCGACTGTCGCAGCGGCGTCGCCGCCCGGCACCAAGGACGTCACCGCCGTCCTCTTCGAGTGGAAGTACGCCTCGGTGGCCCGCGAGTGCACCAACACCCTGGGGCCCGCCGGCTACGGCTACGTCCAGGTCTCTCCGCCCGCCGAGCACATACAGGGCGGCCAGTGGTGGACGTCGTACCAGCCGGTCAGCTACCGGATCGCCGGCCGTCTGGGCGACCGCACGGCCTTCCAGGACATGGTGAACGCCTGCCACGCGGCCGGTGTCAAGGTCGTCGTCGACACGGTGATCAATCACATGTCGGCCGGTTCGGGCACCGGCACCGGCGGCTCGTCGTACACGAAGTACGACTACCCCGGCCTGTACTCGGTCCATGACTTCGACGACTGCACCACACAGATCTCCGACTACCGGGACCGCTGGAACGTCCAGCACTGTGAGCTGGTCGGCCTCGCCGATCTCGACACCGGCGAGGAGTACGTCCGTACGACCATCGCGGGCTATGTGAACGACCTGCTGAGCCTCGGTGTGGACGGCTTCCGCATCGACGCCGCCAAGCACATCCCGGCCGCGGACCTGGCCGCCATCAAGTCCCGGCTGACCAACCCCTCCGCCTACTGGAAGCAGGAGGTCATCTACGGCGCGGGCGAGGCCGTCCAGCCCACCGAGTACACGGGCACCGGCGACGTCCAGGAGTTCCGTTACGCCTACGACCTCAAGCGCGTCTTCACCAACGAGAAGCTGGCCTACCTGAAGAACTACGGCGAGGGCTGGGGCTATCTGAACAGCTCCGTCGTCGGCGTCTTCGTCGACAACCACGACACGGAACGGGGCGGCAGCACCCTCACCTACAAGGACGGCGCCAGTTACACCCTGGCCAACGTCTTCATGCTCGCCCTCCCCTACGGCGCCCCCGACATCAACTCCGGCTACGAGTGGTCCGACGCGGACGCGGGACCGCCCAACGGGGGCACGGTCGACGCCTGCTGGCAGGACGGCTGGAAGTGCCAGCACGCCTGGCCGGAGATCAGGTCGATGGTCGCCTTCCGCAATGCCACGTCGGGCCTGCCGATGACCGACTGGTGGGACAACGGCAACAACGCGATCGGCTTCGGCCGGGGCGCCAAGGGCTACGTCGCCATCAACCACGAGTCCTCGTCCCTGACGCACACCTACCAGACCGCGCTGCCCGCGGGCACGTACTGCGACGTCCAGAGCGATACGACGGTGACCGTGAACTCCTCGGGCCAGTTCACCGCCACCCTGGGCGCCAACACGGCCCTGGCGGTCCACGCGGGCAAATCCTCCTGCTGAACCACCGGACGAAACCGACCTGTTGAAATATCTTGCAGTGAATTGCGCGGCTCTTGCTGTAAGGCGAAGACCTCCTCCTGCGCCGTGGCCTCGGGCTCTTTCACCGTCCCGGCCCGTACCGTGGCGGTGTTCACCCCGGCGGCGGACTAGGGTGAGGTGAGGCCGTTGCCATGGAACAGGAGCGCAGATGCCGCAGATCACCGTCGACTACTCCCGCGCCCTGGAGCCCGCGTTCGACCGCGCGGGCTTCGCACGGGCGCTGCACGAGGCGACCGTCGAGATCGCGGCGGCCAAGCCGGAGGCGTGCAAGACGCAGTTCCGCCCCAGCACGGTCACGGCGTTCGGCTACGACGACCCGGTCGAGCAGGGGCACGCCGTCGTGCACATCACCATCGGGCTCCTCGCCGGCCGCAGCGACGAGACGAAGGCGCGACTGACCCAGGCCGTGCTGGACCGGCTCCGGACGCACATCGCGGACGAGGGGGCCACTCTGCACGCCTCCGCCGAGGTCCGCGACCTCGACCCGTCCTACCGCAAGTTCGATCGCTAGGGCCGCTGCGCCCAAGACGCCCTAAGAGGTCTAAGAGGCCAGGGACAGGAGCCGGCCGATGAGTTCCGCGAACGGGCCGTCGGCCGGCTCGTCCTTGACCATGTCGCGCAACAGCGCGGCCATCTCCTCGTCGTAGGCGGCACTCACCGCGGCCAGCGCGGCGAAGTCGTGCACCAGCTGGGCCTCCAACTCGGCGCGCGGGATGCGCCGTCCGTCCAGCCAGATCAAGGCCGTCGACTCGGCGAGCGAGATCCACGAGCGGACCACCAACTCCAGCCGCGGGGGCGCGTCCAACACCCCCAGATGCGAAAGGATCTGGTCATACGCGGCCTGCCGTACGGAGTCGACGAGCGCGTTCGTCGCGGACGAACCGACCGCCGGACCACCGCGCATCAGCGCCGAGAAACCGCGGCCGTGCTCGTCCACGAAGTCGAAGTACCGGCCCATCACCCGCAGCAGCCGCCGACCGAGCGGACCCTCGTGCGGCTCCGTGAACCGGCCCGCCAGATCCTCCGCGGCCCGCTTCAACGCGGCCTCGTACAGGCTGAGTTTGCCGGGGAAGTAGTGGTAGACGAGCGGGCGCGAGATGCCCGCCGCCGACGCTATCTCGTCGATGGAGACCTCATCGGGGGAGCGACGGCTGAACAGTTCGAGGGCGACGCCGATCAACTGCTGCCGCCGCTCCTCGACTCCCATTCTGCGGCGAACCCCGGTACTCATACGAACACCTTACCGATCGAATCCGGCCCACCATGGCCCGCGCCCGTCCCGGTGTCCGCCGACATCCGTCACATGTCCAGCACAAGCCGGTCGCCACGGGCCCGGGACACACAGATCAGCATCGAGTCGGCCCGCTCCGCGTCGGTCAGCAGTTCGTCCCGGTGCTCCACCTCGCCCTCCAGCACCCGCTGTTGACAGGTCCCGCAGAAACCCTGCGCACAGGAGTACGCGGTGTCCGGCAGCTCGGCCCGTACCGCGGCCAGCACGGAGGAGTCCGCGGGAACCGTCACCGTCCGTCCGCTGCGCCGGAGTTCGACCTCGAAGGCAACGGAGCCGACCGACGACGTACGCGGGGCGAACCGCTCCAGGTGCAGCTCGGCCCCCGCGGGCAGCCGCTGCGCCACCGCCGCCATCAGCCCTTCCGGACCGCAGCAGTACACGGCCGTGCCCTCGGCCACCTGCGCGAACAGGCCGTCCAGGTCAGGCATTCCGTCCTCGTCCTCGGCGACCACGGTGACCCGCCCCCGGGCCCCCGCCCCGACCGACTCCCCGACCTCCTGGAGAAACGGCATGGACGCCCGTGTCCGCCCGCAGTACAGCACATGCCGGTCGGCGTCCTTCGGCAGCGCCCGCAGCATCGGCAGGATCGGCGTGATGCCGATGCCCCCGGCGACGAACACATACGCGGGCGCCGTGACCAGCGGGAACCGGTTGCGCGGCCCGCGCACCTCCAGCTCCGTGCCCGGCGTCAGCCGCTCGTGCACCTCGCGTGAACCGCCCCGCCCGCCCGTGACGAGCCGGGTGGCGATGGTGTACGAGGAGCTGTCCGCCGGGTCCCCGCACAGCGAGTACTGGCGCACCAGCCCGGACGGCAGCACCACATCGAGGTGCGCGCCCGGCTCCCACGGCGGCAACCGCCGCCCCTCCAGGCGCAGTTGTACGACCCCGTCGGCCACGCTCTGGTGCGCGGCGACCCGCAGCCGCAGCACCCGCGACCGCCCGGACACCGGCGGATCGAGCGCGGGCAACGGCCACAGCGGCGACTCCCGCACCCGCCGCCGCACACCCCACCGAACCAACACCCCAACCCCCACCACCACAACCCCCCGAAGAGACACCCCCGCCCCCCGCATCAGGCCGTCCCCTTCCCGGCGCAGAGAAGTACAGCACCAGCCCCCCAAAGGGGCGCGGGGAACTGCGCGACCGGCCACGACGCTCCCGCAGTCGTCCACTGCCCCATCACGCCCCCCCGTTCTCGGCGCCCGGTGCGGGGATGCCGGCACCCGATAGGGGCGCGGGGAACTGCGCAAACCAGCCACAACGCACCCGCACCCGCAGTCATCCGCCGCCGCATCAGGCCGTTCCCTGTCCGGCGCAGAGGAGTACAGCACCAGCCTTCCAAAGGGGCGCGGGGAACTGCGCGACCGGCCGCGACGCTCCCGCAGTCGTCCACTGCCCCATCACGCCACCCCGTTCTCGGCGCCCGGGGCGGGGATGCCGGCACCCGATAGGGGCGCGGGGAACTGCGCGTCCAGCCACAACGCACCCGCACCCGCAGTCATCCGCCGCCGCATGCCACCCGCTCCCCGCCGCGCGCATCCGCGGCCAGCGCCGCAGGCGACCCGGCCAGATAGGCGATGGCCTGTGCGGTGGAGCCCAGCTGCGAGGGGTGGTACGTCCGGCTCAGATAGCGCGGCACGGACCTGAGCAGGGCGCCCGTGCGAGGCAGCGTGCCCCGGCGGCCCGCCAGGTAGAAGTCCTTGAGGCTCGCCCTGCCGTCCACGAGCGTCGGGTCGTTCGCCATGAAGAAGCGGGCCCCGCGCCGCCACAGGAACACCAGCGCGGTGAGGGCCGTAGCCCAGCTGCGCACCCGGCGCCGGTAGCCGCCGTCGACGTGCAGGAACAGATCGAAGGCGACGGACCGGTGCTCGACCTCCTCCGCCCCGTGCCAGCGCAGCAGATCGAGCATGGTCGCGTCGGCGTCGCGCCGGTCCAGTTCGGCGGCGTTCAGCACCCAGTCGCCGAGGAAGGCGGTGTAGTGCTCGATCGCCGCGATGAGCGCCACCCGCTCCAGCAGCCACCACCTGCGCGCCCTGCCCGGCGGCAGGGTGCGGTCGCCGAGCAGCCTCTCGAAGAGCCAGTCGACCTGCGCGGTGTACGGGGTGGGGTCGAGGCCCAGGTCCCGCAGGTGCGGCAGCACCTCGTCATGGGCCCGGGAGTGCATCGCCTCCTGCCCGATGAACCCGATGACGTCCTCGCGCAGCCGGTCGTCCCGGATCAGCGGCAGTGCCTGCTTGTACACGTGCACGAACCACCGCTCGCCGGCGGGCAGCAGCAGGTGCAGCACATTGATGGTGTGCGAGGCGAACGGGTCGCCTGGCACCCAGTGCAGCGGCGTGTCCGCCCAGGAGAAGGACACGTTGCGGGCCTTGAGCGATATTCGCTCGGACGCCACCGGCCGCCGGGCCTGCTGGTGAGACATCCCGTCAATGTACTGACGGGTAGATCGAAGCGGAAGCCTTGCGCACGCACGGTGGACGCGAAGATCGACTAGCGCAGCGCGGCGAGCGGCGTTCCGTCGTTCAGGGTGCCCGTCAGTGTGGCCTGCGCCCCCTGCTTGGTCCGGGCGGCGAGCATACGGCCCTGCGCGGACGCCGTGACCCCGCCGGTCGTACGGATCGACGCGGTGTCCCCGCTGCCCGCGGCCAGCAGGTACCAGGACCCGGCCTCGGACTTCCAGAGCACCCCGGCCAGCACATGCGGATCGCGCGGACCGCACGCGGTCACATCGGTGGCCTTGGCGGCGACCGCCCCGTACTGGCCGCCCGGCGTGTGGAACTGGGCCAGCACCGCCGTGCCCTCGCCCCGCCAGGTCTCCGCCCGCGTGCACACCCAGTCCGCCGTCCCGGCCGCCTCGGGCAGCGCCTGGTCGGCGTACGCCCAGGCGTTCACGCTCCGCACACCCCCCGAGCGCTCCGCGGCCAGCGAGCAGGCGAACGGCGCCCAGGTGGCCAGCGTCTCCGCACCGGACGACTTGGCCGCACCGTCGAAGCCGGGCCGGCCGGTGGTGAGGCGGGCCGGGACCAACTCGCCGAGATCGGTGGACAGTTGGGTGCCGGACGCGTCGGTCAGTTGCAGCACGTTCCACGACGTGCAGGCGTCGGACTGCTGCACCGGGCTGGCCAGCGGCGCCGTGACCCCGTCGGTCAGGTCGAGGTCCATCGCGCCCCCGGTCGGCTTCGTCAGGTCCCGCTCGGCGGCCTTCGTCACCCAAGGGGCGGTCAGATAGCGTACGTTGCCGTCGGAGCGGCCCAGCACGAGCGCGCTCGCCTCGGGGCCGGCCGCCCCGTCCACGCGCGCGAGGTCGAGCGCGGCGCCCTCCGTGCCGCCCTTCGGCTCGGCGTAACGGGCGATGCGCAGGCCGTCGTAGAGGATCACCACGCGGGCGTTGTCCACCTCGCCCGCGTACAGGAGTTGGGGCGGTCCGGCCGGGCCGCCGGTCTGAGTGTCCGGGGTGGCCGAGACGCGGACCGACTCACCGGGGCGGGCCCAGACGGTGAGGGCGCGGCGCAGCAGCCCGGTGTCCCTGGCGAGGGTGCCGCGGGCCGGCCACACGGAGAAGTCGGTGCGCGCCGACGACTTCCACGCCGTCGGGGCGGCCCGGACCACCCGGCCCGGGTTCAGGGCGGCCTCGGCCGCCGGGTTCTGCGCGTACGCTGGCGCCGCCGCGCCGTCCGGACCCCAGCCGCCGCCCGGCAGTGCGATGAGGGCGCCGCACACCGCGATGGCGGCCGCGGCGGCGATCGCCGCCTTGGTGTGCTGCCTGCGCCGCATCAGATCGGTGGGCCGGGCCTGCAGCGAGCAGGGGTCGAACTCGGGGGAGTCGAGCAGCGCGTACTGCGCGGGGACGCCGTTCGCCTCCGCGAGCGCCGCCTCCGGGTCCGCCACCGCGGCGGCCGTCAGCACACGGCGTGCGTCGGCGTCCGGCAGCTTCTCCAGACCGCGCAGCACATAGGCGGCGCGGGCCGGTCCGCTGAGGGCGGCGAGGCGCTGGTCCAGGGCGAGTTCGTCGGCGCCGCCGGACCGCGGGAACAGCCGCAGGCCCCGGACCTGGGGGAGCAGCGGCGGCAGCTGGGACCGCTTGGGCCACGCCCGGCGCCGGAGCGGGAGCCCCGCTTCCAGGGCCGTACGCACCACCCGCAGACGCACGAAGGCGTACCCGGGGTCGCCGTCGCCCCCCGTCGACTGCGACGGGATCACCGAAGCCGACGTCCGGCCCCGGGGCAGTGCCCGCTGGACGAGGGCGTGCGCGGTCAGGACGCGCCGGCTGCGGCCGATCCCGGGCGGCAGCACCAGATAGGCGAGCCGGACCAGCCGCGGATAGTGCTCGACGAGCGCGGCCTCGGCCTGCTCGACATCGACGACCGGGTCGGCGGCTCCGGTCGAGGCGGGTGCGTGACGCTGGGCTACATCCTGTGGCTGCACGTCCGGGAGAACGATCGGAACGACGGTTGGTCACCATCGGCAACCCGCCCGCCGCCGGTTCGGCTGCGGCGCCGTCGTGGCTGGTCGCGCAGTTCCCCGCGCCCCTTCGGGGGCGCTGCCGCGCCCGGCATCGCCCCACTCGCCCCGGTCAGTTTTTCGGCTCGATCAGGGCACGCGCGTATGCGGCCATCGACCGCTGGTAGCGGGGTAGGTGGCGGGCCAGGGCGCCGAGCGTCAGCGCGAGGCCCTCGCGGTCGCGGTCGAGGCTGGACAGGCACAGCGCGAGGCAGGCGCGCACGGCATCGTCCAACTCGTCCGAGGGCGCGTCCAGTTCGGGCGTCAGCAGCTCGACGCCCTGGTCCGCGCGGCCGATGTTCCGCAGCGAGCTGGCCAGCTGGATCCGGGCTCGGCGGCCCTTGTAGCGGCTGGCCCCGTCGAGCCCACGGGCCAGTGCCTCCCGGTACAGCGGCACCGCCTGGTCCGAGTGGCCGGTCGAGTCCCAGGCGCAGGCCCGCTCGAACGGGCCCAGCGGACTGCCCTCGGGCAGTTCGACCACGAGGGCGTCGATCACGGCCCGGAAGGCGGCGGCGTTCTCTTCCGCGTAGTCGTCGAAGGCCGCCCAGGTGGCGGTCACGCGGTCTTCCCAGTCCTGGTTCACCCGCTCACCCTCGCACAGTCGTGCCCGCCTGGGGCAAGGGATTTGAGCGGGAGGCGGGCGCCGCCCGTATCGAAGGGCGGGGTCCCCGGCCGGGGGCTTCCTGCGGCATGCTGTCGCCCACCGGGACCGGAGGAACACATGAGGTTGACGCGACCGATGCTCGCTGTGACGGGCGTCGCGGCCGTACTGGCACTGGCGGGCTGCGGATCCGGCGGCGACGCGCGGGCGGTGCCGTCCACGGCCACGGGCAGCCTGGAGAGCCTGGCCGCCGAGGTGAAGTGCGCGCCCGACATCCAGACGGACGCCGACGAGATCCGCCAGGCCCTCTGCAAGAACCGGGACGGGAAGTTCGTCCTCGCCACCTTCGCCACCGACCGCGGCCAGCGCGAGTGGATCAACGACGCGAAAGACTACGGCGGTTACTACCTGGTGGGCCGCAAATGGGTGGCCGTCGGCGACGACGGGGTGGTCAAGGCGCTGCGCGGCACGCTCGGCGGTGATCTGGAGATCGGTACCGACCACCACGCGCACACCGGCTGACGCGGCGGCCCCGGCACGACGAAGGCCGGTGGCGGGTTCCTCCCACCACCGGCCTTCCACCGCGACCAGCCTCAGCGGCCTTGGATCGCGACCGCCTCAGCGGATCACTGGCACCGCTGCCCGCGGTTGACGCAGTCTGCGATCTTGTTGGCCAGGCCGCCGGTCGTGACGCTGATGAAGTCGTCGTGGTCGGTGGCCGATTTGTGCAGCTGCTCCGGGAAGCCGTCCACCGCGTACGCGTTCTTCACCACGCCGTTCTGGATGCTCGGCTGCGGAACGTCGTAGACCAGGCGCATCGTCAGCTGCGGGATCGCCTTGAACCCGTTCTGGCAGTTGCCGCCCGCGTCGGCGAAGGCCACATGTGTGCGGTGGTTCGCGCTGTCGATGTTCTGGCCGTCCCAGCAGCTCTGGAAGGCGAAGGTGCGGACCATCTGGCTGCCCTGCGGGCAGATCGGGTACTGCTCGGTCAGTTGCACCTTGTTCTCGAAGCCGGTGCAGCTCCAGTGCGCGTTGGCGTTGGCCAGACCGTTGGTGGTGGTCTTGGCGTCACCGGTGATGATGCGCAGGAACTGGGGCATCGCGACGACCTTGGAGGTCGGGCTGCCGACGTACTTGATCTCGGCCTGCTTGGGGACCAGGATGCGGCCGACGTTGCCCTCCTTGCCGCCGCCGTCGGCGTTCTGGTCGAAGTCCTGCGTGCCGTCCTGGACGCGGACCACCGGCCAGTAGTACGACGACAGGTCGTTCTTGTTCTGGCAGCTGGTGCCGCCCTGTAGGAACGTGTCGTTGCTGGAGAACGCGTTGACCTTCTGGTTGCCGACGTAGTCGTGCAGGTGGTGCGCGCCGTTGGCCACGCCGGGCGCCACGATCACATTGTCGGTGTTGTGGTTCTTGTTGGCGTTCACGCCGCAGTTGGTGGTGAACGTGCCGGACGACCCGTTGCCGTTCTTGCGCGGCTTCGCCTTGACGTTCGGCTGCACCTTGGTGATGTCGACGAAGTCGGCGGCGACCGGGCCATTGCCCGCCTGCCCGCCGGTGCCGCCCTGCTGGCCACCACCCTGCTGTTGACCACCGCCCTGCTGGCCGCCGCCTTGCTGCTGGCCGCCGCCGTTCTGGCCGCCGCCCTGCTGTTGACCACCGCCTTGCTGCTGGCCGCCGCCCTGCTGGCCGCCGCCTTGCTGCTGGCCGCCGCCCTGCTGGCCGCCGCCCTGCTGCTGGCCGCCGCCGTTCTGGCCGCCGCCGGCGTTGGTCTGGTTGGCGCTCTGGGTGGTGCAGGCGGAGAGCTGGGCCAGCGAGTTGTCGAAGGAACCGCCGACCCGCTGGATGCCGATCCTGATCCGGTCGATCGTCGCGACCCGCTTCTCCTTCAGGGGGCCGACGATCGCGTTCTGGACGAAGCCCGTGTCGTTCTCCTGGGCCTGGCGGGTCGAGGCGAGCCGGGCGTATGCCTCGGTGATCTGCTTGTCGAGGTTCGCCAGCTCCGTCGCCACCCCGGGGCGCGCCGCGTTGGGCACGTTCGTCAGTTTCTGGCCGACGTCCGGGCAGGAGATCGTCGCCACCTGCGCGGCGGCGGCCTTCGTCTGGTTCTGCGCCGAGTTGTTCGACTCGTGCGCCGAGGCATAGAAGTTCGCCCAGATCAGCCCGCCCCCACCGAGCGCTAGGGCCGCCGATGCGGCTATGGCCTTGGTGGCCAGCGGCGTACGGCGTTTTCGTGTGTTGCGTCCCATGGAACTCCTCTGACTTCCTTGCGGGGCAGCATCGAGGCGCCCGACAGGAGTGAAGCGGCGCCTACTCATACGGACCCGGCCCCAGGGGCGTTCAGCCGTCCCGTGAATTCATCAGAGGTTTGACGGCTCAGAGGGCCTCAATCGCCCCTTGAGCAGCGGGAGTTGCGAAATCGTCAGAGGACGACGGAGGGGAGGGCAACAGAGCGGAACGGCGCGGAACGGACCGGGAGGGAGTAGGACGGAGCAGGACGGAGCAGGACGGAGGTGTCAGCGGTCCCGGTCGAGGTAGGCGAGTACCGCCAGGACGCGTCGATTGTCATCGTCCGACACCTCAAGTCCCAGTTTGGCGAAGATATTGGAGGTGTGCTTGGCGATCGCCCGTTCCGTGACGACGAGTTGCCCGGCGATCGCCGCGTTCGACCGGCCCTGCGCCATCAGTTCCAGGACCTCCAGCTCCCTGGGGGTCAGCCCGCCGAGCGGCCGGCCGGCGGCGGCCCGCCGGGACAGCAACTGCTGGATCACCTGCGGGTCCATCGCCGTTCCGCCCGCCGCCACCCGCCGCACGGCGTCCACGAACTGCTCCGCGTCGAACACCCGGTCCTTCAGCAGATACCCGACCCCGCCGTCACCGTCGGCGAGCAGTTCGCGCGCGTACAACTGCTCCACGTGCTGCGAGAGGACCAGCACCGGCAGCCCGGGCCGGTCCCGGCGGGCCGCGAGCGCGCACTGCAGCCCCTCGTCGGTGTGCGTGGGCGGCAGGCGTACGTCGACCACCGCGACGTCCGGTCGCAGCTCGGCCAGCGCACGGGTCAGCTCGGGGCCCGACTCGACGGCCGCGGCGATCTCGAAGTCGTAGGCATCCAGCAGCCGGACCAGCCCGTCGCGCAGCAGGAACAGGTCTTCGGCTAGGACAACGCGCACGGAATCTCCATGGTCACCATGGTGGGACCGCCGGCAGGGCTGCTGACGGCCAGGATGCCGTCGAATGTACCCAGTCGCCGCTCGATCCCGGGCAGCCCGGAGCCGGCTCCGAGCACGGCGCCGCCCCTGCCGTTGTCGGTGACCGCGATCCGCAGCAGGCCGCCGTCCTCGGGCACATGATGCAGATCGACCCAGATCCGGTCGCCGCCGGAGTGCTTGACCGCGTTGGTCAGCACCTCGCTGATCGCGAAGTAGGCGGCCGACTCCAGCGGCGCGTCCGCCCGCCCGTCCAGCTCCACGGTCACCTCGGTGGCCACCGGCAGCCGCAGCGCCAACGCCCGTACGGCGTCGCCGAGTCCGCGCTCGGCCAGTACCGGCGGATGGATGCCGCGCACCAGGTCGCGCAGTTCGCCGAGCGCCTCCGCGGAGTTGCGGCGCGCCTGCGCGAGCAACTCCCGTGCCTTCGCCGGGTTCTTGTCCAGCAGCGCCTCGACGGTCCCCAGGTCCATGCCCATCGCGACGAGCCGGGCCTGCGCGCCGTCATGCAGGTCCCGTTCGATGCGGCGCAGCTCGGCCGCGGAGCTGTCCACCGCGTCCCGCCGGGTCTCGGTCAGCACCCGGACCCGCTCGGCGAGTTCGCCCTGACCGGCGGAGAGCACCGAACGGGTCAGCAGGAAGTGGAAGCGCAGCAGCGGCGGGGCGAGGACGTATCCGGCGGCGAGCAGCGCCGCGCCGAGCAGCCCGGCGAGCAGCGCGCTGCCCTGCCCCGAGATCGGCACGAAGCCGTACCACCAGCCGACCCGGTCGCCGTCCGTGAAGACCCGCCACAGCCCGGCCGCCAGCGCGAAGCCCTCCACCGGATACGTCAGCAGCGCGGCGGGCAGCAGCGCGGTGACGAACCCGGCCGTCATGTCCACCATGAGCCAGCCGAGGTCCCGCCAGGTCGCCGGGTCGCCGAGCATGCCGAAGGTCCGCCCCCACGGGTTGGCCCCCTCGGGCAGCGGCCGGTACACGGGCGGGATCCGCACCCCGCACCACTGGGCGGCCACCAGCCGCCGCCAGTGGGCGAAGGCGCGCACGCCGGTCAGCACCCAGGGCGTCGTGACGATGCCGATGCCCAGCGGGATGAGCACGATCGACACGACGGACAGCACGAAGAGGGTGATCGAGCCGGTGAGCGCGACGACCGAGAGGGCGAGGCCCCGCGCCCCGGCGGTCACGACGGCGCGGGTCCGGCCGCCGACGTTCCTGGAATCCCTGCTCCTCGTGTCCATGCCGTAAGTCTCGCCGAACCGGGGCCGGCGGTCACGGGGCGAAACCCCCGGTCAGGAGGTGGTGTCAGCTACACCCCTTGCACCCCCCGCTGCACCTGCCCGCTGCATCCCGCGGCGGCGAGCACCTTGGCCTCCACCTGTGGGTCGAGGCCAAGGGGTGTCCGGTCCGGGCGCTGCGGTGCCGTGCCGCCGATCTCCCGCAGCCACGCCCAGGTGTCGGCGACGGTCTCGCCGACCGGACGGCACACCAGCCCCGTCGCCAGCGCCCGTGCGACGTCCGCGCGGTGCATCGCCTCGTACAGGTCGCCGCCCGGCGGCAGCCACACCGGCAGCTCGACCCACGGCTCGATCCCGGCGTCCAGGACGATCCGCGGATCGGTCCAGCACAGCCGCGCGTCCGCGCCGGTGGCCTCGACGCACGCCGTCAGGAACGCGCCCATGGTGGTGTGCCCGGGCGGGCTCACCAGGTTGTACGGGCCGCCGAGCCCCCGCTCCACCGCCCCGAGCAGCCAGTCGGCCAGGTCGCGCACGTCGATGTACTGCAGGGGCAGGTCCCGCGGGCCGGGCGCCAGGACCGGGCCGCCCCGGGCGATCCGGGTCAGCCACCAGGGCAGCCGGCCGACGTTCTCGTACGGGCCGAGGATCAGCCCGGCCCGCACCAGCAGGGAGTCGTCCGCGCCGAACGCCTCGACGGCGGCCAGTTCGCCGCCCCGCTTGTCCCGCGCGTACTCGGTCTGCCCGGCGTCGGCCGCGGCGCCCTCGACCAGCGGCGCGTTCTCGCCGGTCCCGCCCGCCGGGGGATAGGCGTACACCGAGCGGCTGGACACGTACGCGTACCGGCCGGCGCGGTCCCGCAGCAGCCGCGCCGCCTCCCGTACGGCGCGGGGCGCAGCCGACCAGGTGTCGACGACGGCGTCCCAGGAGCCGCCGCCGGCGAGCGCGGCGAGCCCGTCGGCGGCGGTGCGGTCCCCGTGCAACGACCGTACGCCCGGCGGGGGCGCATGCCGTCCCCGGTGGAAGACGGTCACCTCCCAGCCACGCCGGAGCGCCGACTCCACGACGGCCCGCCCCACGAACTCCGTTCCGCCCAGCACCAGAAGTCTCATGCGATGACTCTGCCCGGCGCGGTCGCGGAGCGTAACCGAATCTGCCGAGGGCAGACGGGGCGGACGGGCGGACGGGGGCGGGGCAGACGGGTCAGACGGGGGAGACCGGTGCGGGCGGTGCGGTCAACGCCCGGTCGGTGGCGTGTACTTGTAGCCGACGCGGCGCACCGTCTGGATCGTCCGGCGGTGCTCGGCGCCCAGCTTGCGGCGCAGCCGGGCGATATGGACGTCGACGGTGCGTCCGTCGCCCACGTGGCCGTAGCCCCAGACCGTGGTGACCAACTGGTCACGGGTGTGTACCCGGTGGGGGTGCGCCACGAGGTGGGCCAGCAGCTCGAACTCCAGGTAGGTGAGATCGAGGTCCCGGCCGGCCACCTGAGCGGTGCGCCGCACGGTGTCGACGCGGACCAGCGGATCGCCGACAGCGTCGAGGGCGTTGGGGGTGCTGGGGGTGTTGGGAGTGTCGGGGACGTCGGCGGCTTCGGCCGGTCCGGTCTCCGGCCGGTCCGGCACCGCGACCGGCAGGAACGGCGGCCGCCGGTCGGCCGGGACCAGCACCAGATAGCCGACCATCGGCGGCTGTCCCGGCAGGCTGGGCACGGTGTGCGGCGGCGCCGGCAGCCAGGTGGCGCCCGGCGGCAGCAGATCCGCGACGTTGTGCAGGCTCTCGACCGGGTCGGGGCGGGGGAGGGTCCATTCCTCGTCCCGGGCGACGGCGCGCAGCCGATGCCGGGCGCCGGACGCCGGGGAGGGGGTGGGGGCGGGAAGGGCGGCGGTGGTGAGAGGACGAGTGGTCGCCATGAGAGGTCAGCTCTTTCGCGCGAGAAGTTCGTCGGGCAGGTCGACGGGCGCGATTCGTGGTCGGGCGCGCCGGGGACGTTCGTCGTTCCGCGCTGGCCGAAGGCCGGGGTGTACGGCTTTAGAGGGCCCGCGCGTTCCACGCGCGGCAACACACCCGGTCGAAGTCATGGTGCTGACGGGAAGGCCAGAAGGGCTCAAGGTCAGGGCGACCCGTCGCGGTGTACTTCTGGATGCTGGCCATGCGCCCATTGAAGCAGACACCGGCCCGCAACAGGAGTGTCCTCTCACTGCTCGGACGCTTCCTTGGCGCAAAGTTGACGTCGCCTGCCTCCCCCTGCCAGGGGTTCGCCCCAGGTCAGGGGCTTGATCTCGGCTGTCCTGTGCCGTTCGCCGTTCCACATGGCGGACAGTCCGGCGGCTCCCCGGCCCCCTCGCGACGCTTCGGCGGCGACGCGAGGGGGCGAGGGGGGCGCGAGAAGGCGCCCATCGATCCGCTGAGGGCTGTCGCTTACGGGCTTGGGCTGTCGCTCACCCCACCTTCTCGATCAGGGCGCGACGGATCAGGAACTTGCCCGGTTCCCGGACCTGTTCGAAGGCCGCGTCGTTCAGCAGGACGCAGCTGCCGGACACGGAAGTCACCTGCACGGTCGTGGACTTGTCGTTGTCCAGGTTGGTGACCTTCAGCGTGGTGCCCGCCGGGAACTGGTTGCTGGACGCCGCCGGGGCGCCGTCCTCGCCGGAGAGCGTGACGGTGGAGCCGTTGCACACCTGTTGCCCGGCAGCCGTGCCCGTGTCTCCCGTGCCCGTGTCTCCCGTGCCTGCGTCTCCTGCGCCCGCATTTCCCGTGTTTGTGTCTCCCGGGGAGGCGGTCGGCGCGGGCTGCGCGCCCTGCCCGCCGTCCTGCCGCCCGTCCTGGTCCGGTGCCGGTGCCGAATGGGAGCCCTGAGCCGACTCCCCGACGGCGCAACCGGACGCCTTCTGCTGGACCTCGATCTGCTCGATGACCGCCTCACGATTGGCGATCCGCGCCGCCGACTGGGCGTCCGGAGCGGCCCGTTGGCCCTCGATGAACCGCTCGTTGTTGCCGAGCGCGGTGGCCAGCCCCTGGCAGACCGTCGAGTCCGCGGCGGACAGGGTTCGCGGGCTCTGCGCGGCGTTCGACGTGGCCGCCATGGCGAAGGCCCCGCCGCCGGCCACCGCGGCGGCCCCCACGAGCAGCGCGATCTTCTTCCTGGTGCCGAGCGTTCTCCTGCGCGACATGCGCGCCTCCTGAAGAAGTAGGGGAGTGTACGCCGCTCTGTACGAGATGCCGAACGACGTTACTCAGCGGTTATCGGAGTCATGGAAGTGACCTGTACCACATGGGGCGGGGTTGTGACCGGGGCCTCCGTATCCCCGTTGTTCGAATACTCCGCCGTCTCTCGCACCCCTCACCGAACCCCGGTGACCTGCCGTCGATTCCGTTGCCTACCTGGCCATTTGAGGGGGCGTCCGAACCCTTCGATTGTCAGTGCCGGGCAGTAGACTGGAGTCAGTGTTCGAGAACGCGACAGGAGGATGCCCGTGCCCGCTGCCGCACTGAAGCCGAAGCCGTTGCCCACCCAGTCCACCGCGAAGCGCCCCGTCCAACTCGACCTGCCCTACGCCCCCGTGACGAAGCGTTCGCTGCCGCCCGGACGCCCGCGCGAGTGGTACATCACACACAACCGCCGCCTCAAGGCGATGCGGCTCGCCATAGCCCTGCTCGACTCGGGCGTCTACGTCCCCAACCAGGCCCGCAACGAGACGATCCGCAGCACGGCCGAGCGGATCGGCGTCCACCCGCCGTCGGACACGACGTGCCACATGGTGCGGGCGTTCATGCGCTACAACCGCTGAGGCCGGTGCCGGTTCCCGGGCACCCCGGTTCCCGGGGTGCCCGCCGCCGTCCCGTCAGGCCGACACCTTCCGCTCCGACGGTGTGCGGAAGCGCGGCGTCAGCGGGTCCCGCCCAGCCGACTCCGCAGCCGCGCCGCCTCCCGCGCGATCGCCGCCTCCGCCGCGCGCGCCACCCCGTGTCCGTGCCCCGTGTCCGTGCCCCCGCGTCCGCCCTGTCGGCCAGGGTCCGCCGGACGGGCTTCCGTCGGGGCGCTGGGCCCAGCCGGGCGCGGGGGGCCGACGGCGTGATGGAACGGCCGGATGGTGGGCCACTGCCGTCGAAGAGCGACGCCACCGCGCCGACGACCGGCTGTCCGATGAGGACGGGCCCGTCACCCGTTCGCCGGGCTGGGCATGCGCAGGTCCGCCCTCCCGTATTTCACTTCGATCAGATGAGGAGGCGATCGGAACCAGGGAGGCGTGCCGCATGACCACAACCGCCGTCCGCGTCAGCCACGGCAAGGCTGCCCGCAAGCGGGTCCGCCGCTCCGGCCACGCCCGCTGGTTGCCGCCCGTCGACCGGCCCGATCCGGTCGCCGTGCTGGAGCGACAGGGCCGGGACCGGCTGCCGGAGCTGCTGCCGATCCGGTACGGGCGGATGGCCGCCTCGCCGTTCGCCTTCCTGCGCGGCGCCGCCGCCGTCATGGCCGCCGATCTGGCCGCGCAACCGCACACCGGGCTCACCGTGCAGCTGTGCGGCGACGCCCATCTGCTCAACTTCGGCGTGTACACCTCCCCGGATCGCTCCCTGCTGTTCGACCTCAACGACTTCGACGAAACCTTCCGCGGCCCCTTCGAATGGGACGTCAAACGGCTCGCCGCCTCCGTCGCCGTGGCCGCCCGCGAGAACGGGCACCCCGAGCCCCGGGTGCACCGGGCCGTACGGGAGACCGTGGGCGGCTACCGCACCGCGATACGGCGGCTGGCCCGGCTCAGCGAACTGGCCGTCTGGTACGAGCGCGTCGACGCCGACAGCCTGCTGCCCCTCGTCCGCTCAGATCGCCACCCCCGGCACCTGGAGTCCAGCCTCACCCGCACCCGCCGCCGCACCAGCCTCCAGGCCCTCGGCAAGCTCACGGAGGTGGTGGACGGGCGGCGGCGCATCATCCACGACCCGCCGCTGCTCGAACCCGCCGGGGCCGGCGACGCGGCCTCCCTGCGCAAGATCTTCAGTGACTACCGCTCCACCCTGCCCGAGGAGCGCCGCCTCCTCCTCGACCGGTACCGCTTCGCCGACACCGCGCGCAAGGTCGCGGGCGTCGGCAGCGTCGGCACCCGCTGCTTCCTCGTGCTGCTCACCGGGCGGGGCGCGGGCGACCCGCTGTTCCTGCAGATCAAGGAGGCCCGCAAGGCCATCCTGGAGGAGCATCTGCCGAGCGGGCCGTACCTGCACCCGGGGCACCGGGTCGTGGCGGGACAGCGGCTGCTCCAGGCCGACGGCGACATCTTCCTGGGCTGGATGACGGGACCGCAGGGCCGGGCCTTCTACTGGCGCCAGTTGCGCGACATGAAGGGCGTCGCCGATGTGGCGGGCATGAACCCGAAGCGCCTCCTGGCATACGGGCGGCTGTGCGGCACCGCCCTGGCCCGCGCCCACGCCCGCTCCGGCGACCGCGTCGCCATCGCCTCCTACCTGGGCACGGCCGACACGTTCGACCGCGCGGTCGCCGACTTCGCGCTGTGCTACGCCGACCAGACCGGCACCGACCACGCGGCGCTCGGCGCCGCCGTCGCGGCGGGCATGGTGCGGGCGGCACCGGGGGCCTGACGAACGGACACCCACCGGCCATGTGGGCGGCCCGCCGGGAACCGGGATGCGCGTCGGGAATCGGGATGCGCGTCGGGTGACCGGCTCCCCGCGCCGGACGCGCGTTGCCGGGCCGCCCATCCCGGGGCTCCGCGCAACCGGCACCGCCTGTGGCCGCGCGGCCCTGCGGTCAAGTGTGAGGCGCCCTGCAACCGGCTGCCCGTCCGCCCCACGCTGGTGGCTCGCCGTCGTCGCCTTGGCGCTCCTGTCCGCGCGGCACGGGCGGAGTACGACCTCCGCGACCATGCCGCTACCTCCGCGAGCGCCGCTGAAGGCCCGGCGCCAAGGGGTGGGGGCGGTCACAGGCCGGGGGCGCCCCACACCGGGAACCAGCGGCTCAGGTCCTGCTCTATCCGCAGATCGTTCGCGAGGGCCGCCTTCACCTGTAGCTCCAGCGCGTTGTCGCGCCGCTGGGCGGTGCCGGGCAACGGGGCGAAGGGGTAGAAGGTGCCCCGCTTGTAGAGGTAGACGAGCGCCAGCCGCCGGGCGCCGCCCACCGCGTCCTTGTTCTCGAACCCGGCCAGGGAGCACAGCAGCTGTGGGCCGAAGCCGTTGACCTCCATCGAGCTGTTCACCGCGTGCAGGTCGTTCACCAGCTCCGGCAACTGGTCCGGGGGGCGTTGCGACACCAGCCAGGAGTAGCCGTAGTCGTCCTGCCGCAGTTCCACCGGCGAGGCGCCGCCGGGTTCCGCGCCCCGCTCGCCCAGGGCCGGTCCCCCGCGCTCGGCGTCCGCGTCCAGCAGGGCCCGGACCTCGCGCCAGGTCTGCTCGAAGGCCGCGCCCTCGACCGACGCGAAGCACACCGCGCCACCCCCGGTCGGGGTGAACCCGGCCGCGGCCTCCAGCGTCACGGCCGCCGAGGGCAGCGCGAACAGCTGGTCGAGATCGGGTGCGACGGGCTTGGTACGGCCGAGCAGGATGTCCAGGAACCCCATGCTCAGCCCGCTTTCCCCGGCATCGCCGCCTCACCCAGCTCGGCGGAGATCCGGGCCAGCTGCTCCAGCCGCTGTTCCAGGCTGGGGTGGGTGGAGAAGAGCCGGGACAGGCCGGGCTCGGCACCCAGCGCCGGGGTGAAGTAGAAGGCGTTGAACGCCTGTGCCGTACGCAGGTCCTTCGTCGGGATCCGGGCGATGTCACCCGAGACCTTGGTCAGCGCGGAAGCCAGTGCCGAGGGCCGCCCCGTCAGCTGGGCGGCGGCCCGGTCGGCGGCCAGCTCGCGATACCGGGACAGCGCCCGGATCAGCAGGAAGCTGATCGCGTACACGGCCGCGGAGACGCCCATGACGGCGGCGAAGACCGCGAGGGTGTTCTGGTCCCTGCGGCCCCGGAAGAGCTGCGAGTAGAAGGCGAACCGCACCATCAGACCGGCGAGGACACCGAGGAACGACGCGACCGTGATCACGGCGACGTCCTTGTGCGCCACATGCGACAGCTCGTGCGCGAGCACGCCCTCCAGCTCCGCGGGCGCCAGCCGGCGCAGCAGGCCGGTGGTCACACAGATCACCGCGTGGTCGGGGTTGCGGCCGGTCGCGAACGCGTTCGGCATGTCGATGTCCGACACGGCGACCACGGGCTTCGGCATGTCCGCCTGTGCGCACAGGCGGTCGATCACCCCGTGCAGGTCCGGATATTCCTCACGCTCGACGACCCGGCCGTGCATGGCGTACAGCGCGACGCGGTCGGAGAACCAGTACTGCGCCAGGAGCAGCCCCGCCGCGAGCACCACGACCAGTACCCAGGACTTCAACAACGTGATCAACACGGCCACGAAGGCCACGTACAGCAGCCCGAGCAGGAACAGCGTGACCATCATGCGCACGGTCAGCCGTCGGTCGCTCTGGAAGCGGCTCTGCATCTGCATCACCCACCCGCAGTCAGGCACTCGTCCCGCTGTCCAGTGTGCACCTGGCACGGCCCTTGGCGAGTCGGCGCCGACCCTGGGACGGGCAAAGATTCCCTCCCCCCGCCCCGCCCCGTCCGTCCCGCGAGCGCTAGTAGCCCGACCGCGTCTCCGCCCAGCCCAGCAGCAGGATCACCGCGACGACACAGCCGAGCACGATCACGGTCGACACCCAGGACGACCGGCGCGGCACGACCGGCTCCGGGGCGGCGCGGAACGGGGCCGGGTCCGGCGGGTTCTCCTTCCACCGGGCGGCGAGCATCCTGGCCCGGGCGGAGGGCTCCTTGTGCTCGGCGTCGCGCGCCCACTTCAGATCGAACTCGCGCTCGCCGTCGTCCTGTCCGGACATCCCCGCGTCTCCCCGTATCCCCTGTCGAAAACCCCTGTCGAACAGCTGTGCACGAAACCATACGGCGCCACCCCCGCCGTGCAAAACGGCGCCGCCCCCGCTCCGCACAGCAGAACGGGGGCGCCGCAGGCTCAGCGAGGGCCGATCACACGTCGAAGTACAGCTCGAACTCGTGCGGGTGCGGACGCAGCTGGAGCGGGGCGATCTCGTTCGTCCGCTTGAAGTCGATCCAGGTCTCGATCAGGTCGGGCGTGAAGACATCGCCCGCGAGCAGGAACTCGTGGTCGGCCTCCAGGGAGTCGAGGACCGCCGGGAGCGAGGTCGGGACCTGCGGGACGCCGGCGTGCTCCTCGGGGGCCAGCTCGTACAGGTCCTTGTCGATCGGCTCGGCCGGCTCGATCTTGTTCTTGATGCCGTCCAGGCCCGCGAGGAGCAGCGCGGAGAAGGCGAGGTACGGGTTGCCGGAGGAGTCGGGGGCGCGGAACTCGACGCGCTTGGCCTTCGGGTTGGAGCCTGTGATCGGGATGCGCATGGCCGCGGAGCGGTTGCGCTGCGAGTAGACGAGGTTGACCGGGGCCTCGAAGCCGGGCACCAGACGGTGGTACGAGTTCACCGTCGGGTTGGTGAAGGCCAGCAGCGACGGGGCGTGCCGGAGGATGCCGCCGATGTAGTAGCGGGCGGTGTCCGACAGACCGGCGTAGCCCTGCTCGTCGTAGAAGAGCGGGTCGCCGTCGCTCCACAGCGACTGGTGGACGTGCATGCCCGAGCCGTTGTCACCGAAGATCGGCTTCGGCATGAAGGTCGCGGTCTTGCCGCCCCGCCAGGCGACGTTCTTCACGATGTACTTGAAGAGCTGGAGGTCGTCGGCGGCGGCGAGCAGCGTGTTGAACTTGTAGTTGATCTCGGCCTGGCCGGCGGTGCCCACCTCGTGGTGCTGGCGCTCGACCTTCAGACCGGCCCGCTCCAGCTCCAGGGAGATCTCGGCGCGCAGGTCGGCGAAGTGGTCGACCGGCGGGACCGGGAAGTAGCCGCCCTTGTAGCGGACCTTGTAGCCCCGGTTGTCCTCCAGCGCGCCGGTGTTCCAGGCGCCGGCCTCGGAGTCGATGTGGTAGAAGGACTCGTTCGCGCTGGTCGCGAAGCGGACGGAGTCGAAGACATAGAACTCGGCCTCGGGACCGAAGTACGCGGTGTCCGCGATCCCGGTGGAGGCGAGGTACGCCTCGGCCTTCTTCGCCACGTTGCGCGGGTCACGGGAGTACTGCTCGCCGGTGATCGGGTCGTGGATGAAGAAGTTGATGTTGAGGGTCTTGTCCCGGCGGAACGGGTCCGTCCGGGCGGTCGACAGGTCGGCGCGCAGCGCCATGTCGGACTCGTGAATGGCCTGGAAGCCACGGATCGAGGACCCGTCGAAGGCGAGTTCCTCGTCCGGGTCGAACGCCTCGGCCGGCACCGTGAAGTGCTGCATCACGCCCGGCAGGTCGCAGAAGCGGACGTCGATGAACTTGACGTCCTCGTCCGCGATGAACTTCTTGGCCTCGTCGGCGTTCTGGAACATCCAGCTCCTCCTGATCCCGACCGTCCTGTCGCCGGGGTTGGTAGTTCGTTCGTGCGGCCGGTGTGCGGCACACGCTGGATCGACCCTAGGCACGGGTGATTTCTCGGGCGTGACCCATTTGTTTCGCAGAAGTTAACCGGCCCTGCGTCCACGGTAGCCCCGGCCGACCCCGCCCTCCTCTGGTCGTTCACGGCCGCAGTACCGTGGACGGGTGGACAACAGGCAAGCAGTGGGATCGTGGCTTTCCGGGCCGCGCGCGGCCATGGAGGACGCCGGAGCCGATTTCGGATACCGGGGTGAACAGCTCGGTCTGCCGGAGCAGGGGCCGGGCTCGATCGCCCGCCCGGGACGGCGGCTGGGCGCCCTGGCCGTGGACTGGGGGCTGTGCCTGCTGATCGCATACGGTCTGATCACGGACAGCTACAACCGTGCGGCCCAGGTCTGGGCCCCGATCATCCTCTTCGCGCTGATCCTGCTCACCGTCGGCACGGTCGGCTTCACGCCGGGCAAGCGGCTCTTCGGCCTCCGGGTGGTCGCGCTCGACACCGGCCGCGTCAACCCGCTGCGCGTCCTGCTGCGCACGGTCCTGCTGTTCCTCGCCCTCCCGGCGCTGATCTGGGACCGCGACGGCCGCGGCCTCCACGACCGGCTGGCCCGCACGGTGCAGGTCCGCGTCTGAGACCGCCCGCCAAGACCGCTCCGCGCCCGCCGAGGCAGGGAGCGTCCGCGCCCGCCCAGAGAGCTTGCGTACAGGGAGTGTGCGTACGACGAAGGGGGCGCCCGGAGGATATTCCGGGCGCCCCCTTTGCCGTACTGGGGCTTCGCCGTGGTGGGGTCGTGGTGCGGTGGGTCGTGGTGCGGTGGGTCGTGGTGCGGTAGGGGGTCAGCGGGCCTTCGGGCCGCCCTTCGGCATCCGCATGCCCTTCGGCATCGGACCCTTCGGCAGTGGCATATTGCTCATCAGGTCGCCCATGGCGCGCAGCCGGTCGTTGGTGACGGTCACCTGCGGACCGGTCAGGACGCGCGGGAGCTTCAGCATGGTCGTACGCAGCTTCTTCAGCGCGATCTGGTCCTCGCCCGTGCCGACGATCAGGTCGTGCACCGGCACGTCCGCCACGATCCGGTTCATCTTCTTCTTCTCGGCGGCCAGCAGGCTCTTCACCCGGTTCGGGTTGCCCTCGGCCACCAGCACGATGCCGGCCTTGCCGACGGCCCGGTGCACCACGTCCTGGCTGCGGTTCATCGCCACCGCGGGGGTCGTCGTCCAGCCCCGGCCGATGTTGTCGAGGACGGCCGCGGCGGCGCCCGGCTGGCCCTCCATCTGACCGAAGGCGGCCCGCTCGGCTCGGCGGCCGAAGACGATCGCCGTCGCGAGGAAGGCGAGCAGCAGGCCCAGGATGCCGAGATAGACCGGGTGGCCGATCAGGAAGCCGATCGCGAGGAAGACACCGAAGGTGACGATGCCGACAGCCGCGAGTACAAGACCGATCTTTGTGTCGGCCTTGCGGGTCATCTTGTACGTCAGGGCGATCTGTTTCAGCCGCCCGGGGTTCGCAGCGTCCGCTGCGGTTTCCTTCCTCGCCATGTCAGGAAGTCTACGTGGCCCCGCAGGCGCCTTCGACGGCGGTGCCGCGACGGCGGCGCCCGGACGGGGCGGGCGTCAGGAGCGGGTGGCGGCCTGTTCCAGGACGCGTTGCGCCTCGACCCGGTCCTGGGCGCGGCGGCGGTCCTCCAGGACGGAGGTCCAGGCGTTGCGGCGGGCGGTGCGCTGACCGCCGCTCATCAGCAGGGACTCGACGGCACGGAGTGCGTCGGTGAAGCTCGGGATAGCGGTGGCGCGAACGGGCGTGGCCTGCATGGAGGTCCCCCCTCGATACGGCTCCGGGAACGGGTGCGCGTGGCGTGAGTCCAGGGTCACTGTTTGGTGTTACCAGGGCGTGACCGACCGGTCAAACACCAATGAAGCCTTGATGCGGGGGCCTGAAACGGTGACGCGGCCCTGACGCGCGCCTCTCATCTGCGAGGACGGTCGGGGCCGCGGCTCACCCGGACTCTACTGGCGGGTAACGGGGTGTGCGTGAACTCATAGGAGTACGGGTCCCCTTCCCGCGCAAGGGAAGTGACGGTATGTCAGACGGCCTGGGCGGCGACGAACGCACCGCGCTTCTCGACGGCCATCCGGTACAGCCGCCCGGCGCGGTAGGAGGACCGTACCAGCGGCCCCGACATCACGCCCGAGAAGCCGATCTGCTCGGCTTCCTCCTTCAGTTCGACGAACTCATGCGGCTTGACCCAGCGCTCGACGGGGTGGTGGCGCACGGACGGACGCAGGTACTGCGTGATGGTGACCAGCTCACAGCCCGCCTCGTGCAGCTGCCGGAGCGCCTCGCCGATCTCCGCGCGGGTCTCGCCCATGCCGAGGATCAGGTTGGACTTGGTGACCAGGCCGTGGTCGCGGGCCTCGGTGATGACCTTCAGGGAGCGCTCGTAGCGGAAGCCGGGGCGGATCCGCTTGAAGATCCGGGGCACGGTCTCGACGTTGTGCGCGAAGACCTCGGGGCGGGCGGCGAAGACCTCCGCCAACTGCTCCGGGACGGCGTTGAAGTCGGGGGCCAGCAGTTCGACCTTCGTACGGCCGCCCTCGCGGTCCGCCGTCTGCCGGTGGATCTGGCGCACGGTCTCGGCGTACAGCCAGGCCCCGCCGTCCGCCAGGTCGTCGCGGGCGACGCCGGTGACGGTGGCGTAGTTCAGGTCCATGGTGGCCACGGACTCGCCCACCCGGCGCGGCTCGTCACGGTCGAGCGCCTCGGGCTTGCCGGTGTCGATCTGGCAGAAGTCGCAGCGCCGGGTGCACTGGTCGCCGCCGATGAGGAACGTCGCCTCGCGGTCCTCCCAGCACTCGTAGATGTTCGGGCAGCCGGCTTCCTGGCAGACCGTGTGCAGGCCCTCGCTCTTGACCAGGTGCTGCATCTTTGTGTACTCGGGGCCCATTTTCGCCCGGGTCTTGATCCACTCGGGCTTGCGCTCGATGGGGGTCTGGCTGTTGCGGACCTCCAGGCGCAGCATCTTGCGTCCGTCTGGTGCGACTGCGGACACGACCGGCTCCCTAGCGATTGATTCTTCGGCGACTTTCAGGGTACGCCCGTTGATTTGAACGCCCGGCGGTGGTGCTGGGCTCTGCCGGGGGCTGCCGCCCCCGAGCCCCCGCTTCGGCCAGGGCTGCCTAGTCCTATGCCGCCGGTTTCCGTTCGATCTCCCGGGGCCTGAGTTCCGCGTTCTGCAGGATGTCCCTCAGCTGCCGTTCGACCGTCGGCAGTACCTCCTCGACCGTGAGGTCACGGCCCAGTTCCGTGGCGAGCGAGGTGACGCCCGCGTCCCGGATGCCGCACGGGATGATCCGGTCGAACGAGGTGGTGTCGGGGTTCACGTTGAAGGAGAAGCCGTGCATCGTGACGCCCTTGGCCACGCGGATCCCGATCTGGGCCAGCTTGCGGTCCTCGCGGCGCTGGCCTGCGTTGGACGGGGCGTACTCCGGGCCGTTGAGGCGCGGGTCGAACTCCTCGTCGTCCAGGCGCGGGTCGAAGTCCAGGGAGAGCCCGCCGATCGCCGGGCGCCGCTCTACCGGGTCGCCGAGGATCCACACCCCGCTGCGGCCCTCGATCCGGGTGGTCCGAAGACCGAACTCCGCGCAGGTGCGGATCAGCGCCTCCTCCAGGCGCCGCACGTGCGCGACCACGTCGACCGGGCGCGGGAGCTTCTGGATCGGGTAGCCGACGAGTTGGCCGGGGCCGTGCCAGGTGATCTTGCCGCCGCGGTCCACGTCGACGACCGGGGTGCCGTCCAGCGGTCGTTCGCTGTCCGCGGTGCGCCGGCCCGCCGTGTAGACGGGCGGGTGCTCCAGCAGCAGAACGGTGTCGGGGATCTCGTCGGCGAACCGCGCCGCGTGCACCCGGCGCTGCTCGTCCCACGCCTCCTGGTACTGGACGGCATCCGCGCCGAACCCCATGCGGACGAACCGCAACTCACTCACGGCAAGCGCCTCCCTAGGGCGATGGCTGTGTCAGGCACGTAACGCGCCCAAGCCACTGTACGTCCGGCCGCCACGCGTCAGCTCTGCGGTCGCTCCTCACACGATCGGATGAACGAGCGTCGAGATGTGCGAGAGGCTGCTCACTCTCCGCTACATTCGCGCCGTTCAAGAGGCCATAAGGGCTGCTCACAGGCAATCCGGGCATGTCGGCCCGGGAGGCAGGAGACCGTACCGCATATGACGGAACGACCCACGCAGCGCACTCCCAACCGCCAGCTCGCCGTGCTCATCGCGGAAGCGGGGTTCTCCAACGCGGGTCTGGCCCGCCGCGTGGACCAGCTCGGCCTGGAACACGGACTGGACCTCAGATACGACAAGACGTCGGTGACCAGATGGCTTCGGGGGCAGCAGCCGCGGGGCACCACGCCCGCCCTGATCGCGGAGGTCTTCACCCGCCGGCTCGGGCGCCGGCTCACCGCCCAGGACCTCGGCCTGGACGCCTGCGCTCCGGTCTACGCCGGGCTGGAGTTCGCGGCCGGCCCCGAGGAGGCCGTCGAGATCGTCAGCGGGCTGTGGCGCAAGGACTCCGGCAGCAACACCGAGCTGCGCAAGATCGCGTTCACCGCGGCGGGGCTCGTGGTGCCCAGCCGGGACTGGCTGATCGGCCGGCCCGACGACCGGGTGGCCCGCGGTGAGCCGGCCCCCCGGGTGCCCGCGCAGGGCGGCCCCGTGTCGTCGACGCGGTCCGCGACACCCGCCGAGCGGGCGGCGCACATCCCGCCCCGGCTGCGCGGCCAGCTCGACCGCGGGGTCGCCCACAAGGTCACCGGCGGTGACATCGCCGCGCTGCGCTCGGTCGGCGAGCTGTTCCGCGCCCTCGACGACCAGTACGGCGGCGGCCACGCCCGGCAGGCACTCGTGCGCTACCTGGAGCACGAGTGCGAGCCGATGCTGCGCGGCGTCTACGGCGAGCAGACCGGCCGCCGGCTGTTCGCCGCGGCGGCCGATCTCACCCGGCTCGTCGGCTGGACGTCGTACGACATCGCCGCGCACGGACTCGCCCAGCGTTACTTCGTGCAGGCACTGCGGCTCGCCCAGGCGGCGGGGGACCGGGCCTACGGCTCCTATGTCCTGGTCACCATGAGCCGGCAGGCCGTCTACCTCGGGCATGGACGGGAGGCCGTCCAGCTGGCGCGGGTGGCACAGCAGGGGGCCGGGACCGGCGCCCCGCCGGTGGTGCAGGCCCTGCTGCACGCCGTCGAGGCGCGTGCGCACGGCGTGCTCGGCGAGGTGCGGGCGTGCACCGGCGCGCTGGTGCGGGCCGAGCGCGCCCTGGAGGCGGCCCGGCCCGGTGACGAGGTGCCGCACTGGGCGCGCTTCTTCGACGAGGCGCAGCTCGCCGACGAGTTCGGGCACTGCCACCGGGACCTTCAGCAGTTCCGCGCCGCCGCCCAGCACGCCGAACGCTCCCTGCGCCTACGCGCCCCGGCGTACGCCCGCAGCCGACTGTTCAGCCGGGTCGTCCTCGCCACCGCCCGCCTCGGCCTCGGCGAACTCGACCAGGCGTGCGCGCTGGGCGCGGAGGCGGCCGCACAGGCCACGGAGATGCGTTCGGTGCGCGCGTTGGAGTACGTCAGGGACTTCGAGCGGCGGCTGGAGCCGTACAAGGACGCGGCGCCGGTGCGCGGGTACCGCGACCGGGTCGCGGCGCTCGGCTGAACCGGCGGGCGCCCGGGCTTCTTGGGGGGCGCCCGAGAGCTCGGGGGGTTCGGTGGTTGGGCGGGTGCGGGTTCGTTGTGGTTGGTCGCTCCCCCAAGTTCTCGGCTTCGCTCGAACAGGGGGGACCCCCATCGCGGCGGAGCCGCATATTCGATACAGCCCCGCGCCCCTTTGGGACGCCTGGTCGCGCCGTTCCCCGTGCCCCTTCGGGGGTCAGGCGGCTTTCCGCATCGCGGGCAGCGGGTCCGCGCGGTGCATCGAGCCGGCCGCGCCCAGGTCCGCCAGGATCGCCGAGGCGGCGCGGTGGGCCGAGTGCAGCGCGCCCTGGACGGTGCTGGTGTCGCGGTGGTCGCCGCACACATACAGCCCCGCCAGCAGCCGCACCGGGCGGCGCGGATCGTGCGGCGGGCGCATCGCGGGCACCGCCTCGGGGGTGTGGTGCACGGCGAGGGTCTCCCAGCGGTGCGTCGAGGTGCCGTAGAGCCGGGACAGATGCATGCGCACGGCCGTGTCGACGCCCTCCGGGGGAGCGCCCAGGACCGTCGAGGAGACCAGTGCCCGGCCCGCGGGCGCGCGGCTCGGGTCGACCTCGCTGACCACCGCGGTGTGCGCGACCGGGCCGCCGCGGTCGGCGTCGAGCAGCAGCGAGGAACCCGTCGCCGGGGGCTCGTCCGTCGTGTGGTGCACCACGGTCACCGGGTGGAAGTCCGGCACCCGCAGGCCCGGCAGCAGTTCGGCGGCGGCGCGCGCGTCGGTCGCCAGCAGAACGGACCGGCAGCGGATCTCGCCGTGCTCGGCGGTGGTCACCGAGGTCGTGGAGACCGAGGTGACCCGGACCCCGGTGCGCACGGTGCCCGGCGGCAGCGCGCCGGCCAGCAGCTCGGGCAGCACCTCGGCCCCGCCCTCCGGCACGCACAGTCGGCCGCCGGCGAACGAGCGCAGCGCGAGGTCGGCGCACCGGCTGGAGGTGGTCAGCTCCGGGTCGCACAGCAGGGCGGCGAGCAGCGGGCGCAGAAAGCCGTCGACCGTGCGGGCGGGGGTGCCGCGGGCCACGAGCGCCTGGGCGGCGGGGAGTTCGGGGCGGGCCAGCAGGCGCTCCACGGGGGTGATGGCGAGCCGGCCGAGCAGGGCGCGCAGCCGCAGGGGCGCGCCGATGTCGAGGGAACGGGCGCCCGCCCGCGCGGAGGGTGCGGCCGAGCCCCTGGGGGCGCCCGCCAGGGCGCGCACCGCATGGAGTGCGCCCCTTGCGCTCCCCGCGGCCGCCGGGGCGCCCGCGCGGTGTCGACGCCCGTCGTGGTGCAGCAGCACGCCCGGCGCGAAGGGGCGCAGGACGAGGGCGTCGAGCCCAGGCGTCAGGCGCAGTTCGGGATACGACGTGGACAGGAGCCGTCCGATCCGGTCGAGCCGGAAGCCGTCGACCTTCTCCGTCGACATGCGGCCACCCACACAAGGGGCGGTCTCCAGGACCGCGGTCGTCACACCTGCGCTGGTGAGGCGATGAGCCGCCGACAGTCCGGCGATCCCGGCTCCCACGATGACGACGTCCGCCTGGTACACGGGCTCAAGCACGAGGCTCCTCCTCGACGTTGCGCGGCCGTGGGGACGTCATGCCCCCGACAGACAGCAGGAATACCCGAGTTCGGGTCGAGGGTAGGGCCGTGATCGGTCAAGGGCAGTCGCGCATGGACAGGGCACGGTCGCACGACGGTCGCATATGGTCACAGGAGCCCGTCACGCCGCGCGGATCGCGTCCTCGATCCCCGGGAACGCAAAGGCGAAACCTGACTCCAACAGCCGCTTGGGCACCACCCGTTGGCTGCCCAGCACATCCCCGGCCAGCTCGCCCAGCACCGCCCGCAGCACGGGAGGCGGCACCGCGAAGAGCGCCGGACGGTGCAGCACCCGGCCCATGGCCGCGGTGACCTCACGGTTCGTCACCGGCTCCGGGGCGGTCAGATTGACCGGGCCGGACAGCTCCTCGGTGTCGATGAGATGACGCAGCGCGGCGACCGTGTCGTGCAGCGCGATGAACGACCAGTACTGCCGCCCGTCGCCGAGCCGCCCCCCAAGGCCGGCCCGGAACAGCGGGAACAGCCGCCCGAAGGCACCGCCCCGGCGGCTCACCACCAGCCCGGTGCGCGGGTGCACCGTCCGGATCCCGGCCTCCTGCGCGGGCGCCGTCGCCTCCTCCCACGCCACGCACAGGGACGGCAGGAAACCGTCCCCCGGCGGCGCCTCCTCGTCCACGACCCGGTTCCCGGTCTCGCCGTAGTAGCCGATCGCGCTGCCGTTCACGAACACCCGCGGCGGCTCCTCCAGCACCGCGACGGCCTCCGCGAGCGCCGCCGAGCCCAGCACCCGGCTGTCCCGGATCCGCCGCTTGTAGGCGTCCGTCCACCGGTGGTCGCCCACCCCGGCGCCCGCCAGGTTGACCACGGCGGCGCAGCCGGCCAGCCCGGCCGCGTCCACGGACTGCCGCTCCGGGTCCCAGCGGACCTCGCCGGGGCCGCGGGGCGCGCGCCGGACCAGCCGCACCACCTCGTACCCGTCCGCCGTCAGGGACCGCACCAGGGCACTGCCGATGAGACCGGACGCCCCCGCCACCGCGATGCGTGCATGCTCCATGCCCCCATCCTGCCGGGCGCCCACCGCGAAACACGGGGCGACTCTCCGCCTCCCCGGCCTAGAGTGACCGCCATGTCCGAACCGTACATACGCCACGCCAGGCCCGAGGACGAGGAGGCCCTCAGCCTCCTCGACCGGGTCGCCTGGTCACCCCTGCACGCCGTGCAGCCCAGGCCCCGGCCGCCCTACCCGCCCTTCTTCACCGAGCGCTGCGGGCCGCAGGACCATCTCGTCGCGGAACTCGACGGCGTCCTCGTCGGCTACATCCGGCTCGCCCTGTCCACCTCGCTGGCCTGCAACGCGCACGTCCGCCAGATCCAGGGGCTGGTCGTCGCCGAGTCGGCACGCGGCGCCGGGATCGGCCGGGCGCTGCTGCGGGCGGTGCAGGACGAGGCGCGGCGGCGCGGCGCCCGCCGCATCACCCTGCGCGTCCTCGGGCACAACACCCGGGCCCGGGGGCTCTACGAATCCGAGGGCTTCGCCGTCGAAGGGGTGCTGCCCGGGGAGTTCCTCCTCGACGGCGCGTACGTCGACGACGTGCTCATGGGGCGCCCGCTGTGAGCCTCACGAGGTGACCAGGCCGCCCGTGCCCACCGGCGTCGTCGCGGCCGCCGCGCGCCCGGCGTCGCCCGCCACCTCGTCCGCCGTCAGGACGTAGCCCGTCTCGTTGTCGGAGGTGGAGCGGGCGAAGACCACGCCGAACACCCGGCCGTCGGTGGTCAGCAGCGGGCCGCCGGAGTTGCCGGGGCGCACCGTCGAACGGATCGAGTAGATCTCACGGGTGACCGTGGCGTTGCTGTAGATGTTCTGGCCCGTAGCCCGGATCCGGTTCGCCACCGTGGCCGCCTGTAGGTTCAGGCCGCCGTCCTGCGGATAGCCCGCGACCACCGCCGAGTCGCCGCGCCGCGCGCCGTCGTCGAAGCTCAGCGCGGGCGCGCTCAGCCGCGGCACGTACAGCACCGCCACGTCCTTCTGCGGGTCGAACAGCACCACCCGGGACTCGTACGCAGGACCGACGCCGCCGACCCGCACGCTGGGGCTGTCGATGCCCGCCACCACGTGCGCGTTCGTCATCACGTGCCGCGGCGCGTAGACGAAGCCGCTGCCCTCGCGGCCCTGGTTGCCCGAGGCACCCTCGATCTTGACCGTGCTCAGCCGCGCGGCATTCGCGGCGCTGACCGTGACGCTGTCGCCGGACGGCCGGGCGACCTCGGCCGTCGACTCGTTCTCGAACGGGTTGAACACCTGAGGGAAGCCCGCCTCGGTGAGCGCGGACGTGGCGCGCGAGAACCACGCGGGAGTGGTGTCCGGCATCGTGTTCTGCACCGCGCCCAGCACCGCCGAGTTCCGGATCGCGGACGTCACCAGCGGCGACGACGACGCGCCCAGCACGCTTGCCGCCACCCAGGCCACGATCAGCACGGCCACCGCGTTGGCCGCCGCGCCACCCAGCCCGTCGACCACCCGCAGCGGCCCCCGGTCCAACTCGCGCCGCAACCGCAGCGCCAGCCGCCCCGCCAGTTCGTGTCCCACCGCCGCCGGAACGAGCACCGTCAGCACGGCGGTCACCGTCGCCGCGGTCGTGCCCCGCGTGACCAGGTCCATCACCCACGGCAGGACCCACACCCCGACGATCGCGCCGCCCACGAAACCGGCCAGCGAGACGCACCCGGCCACCAGGCCGCGCCGGTAGCCGGATGCCGCGTACATGAGCACCACCAGCACAAGCAGCACATCGAGCAGGTCCACGGAGCCGCCTTTCTCTTTGACCCCCTATTACGGGCGGGACGCTCCCGGTGATCAAGTCCCGCGCGCCAGGGACGCCCGGAACCCGCCATGCGCGCGTGTACCCACAGAAACGCACCGAACCGGGATGATGGTTCCACCAGGTGGCACAGCACACATCGCGGGCGTGCCGGAAGGAATCCACAGTGAGGATCATGTGGGTCCTCACCGGAACGCGGGGCCCGGAGCGGACACGGCGCCGGGGCGAGCGCCGCGCGCCCCGGGCGGTCCTGGCGCTCGCCGCCTGTCTGCCCGGCGTCGCCGCCGGCCTCACGCTGCTGCTGTGCGCCCGCGGTGTGCAGAGCCCCGTCGTGCTGCCCCGGCCCGCGGCGCCGCGCAGCGCGCTGCCGTACCAGGCCGCCCAGCCCCGTATCGTGCCGCGCTCCGCCTGGCTGGACGCCACCGTGCGCCGGACCCAGCCGCCCCCGCGCTACGACGACGCGGTCGTCGCCGTCTTCGTCCACCACACCGACTCGCCCAACAACTACGTCTGCGCCGATACGCCCGAGGTCATCCGCCGCCTGTACGCGGGCCAGACCACGGACCGCCACTGGGACGACATCGGCTACAACTTCCTCGTCGACCGCTGCGGCACCATCTACGAGGGCCGTGCGGGCGGCATCGAACGCGCCGTCACCGGCGCCCACGCCCAGGGCTTCAACCACCGCACCGCCGGCATCGCCGCGCTGGGCACGTTCACCGCGGGCATCCCCGTGCCCCGCGCGATGACCGACGCGATCGCCGCCCTGGCCGCCTGGAAGCTGGGCCTGGCCGGCGTCGATCCGCGCGCCGTCACCCGCCTCGTCTCCAGCGACGGCCGCAGCCGCTACCCGGTCGGCGCCGCCGCCACCCTGCCCGCCGTCGCCGGCCATGACGCCGGTTACCGCACCAGCTGCCCCGGCGCGGCCCTGACCGCCAGGCTCCCCGACATCAGGAACGCGGCGGCACGGCTCCAGGGACGGCGGTGAGAGCCGCGCACAGCAACGCCACAGCCGCCGCGCAGCTCCCGCAGATCCGCCCGCCCTACGGTCGTGGACGACAGCAGCCGACCGGAGGCGGGGATCATGCACACGAGGCATACGGGAACCAACCGGACCACACAGAACCCGGAACGACCGAAGAACCCGGAACGACCGAAGAAGCCGGGGAGGACGGGGAGGCTGGGGCAGGCGGTGCGGGCGGTTCATCGGCGTGGGCGGTTCGGGCGTGGGCCCTGGATGGTGCTGGGGGGCGTCGTCGCCGTGCTCCTCGGTCCGGCCGCCGTCACCGCGTCGGCCCTCGACCAGGCCAACAAGGCGCCCCTGCACCCCGCCGTGCGGGCCGAGCAGACACAGGGCTACCTCCCCACGGACACCAGCCGCAGGCGCGGCGCGGCCTGACACCGACGCCGAAGCCGACGCCGACACCAACTCCGAAGCCGAAGCCGAAGCCGACTCCGATTCCGACGCGGACTGCGGCTCACTCCCGGAACCGGTCCCACAGCTTCGGATACCGCTCCGCGAGGACCCGCTCGTTCTCGAAGTCGAGCGGCGTGCCCTCCGGCTCGGCGGGCGCGGGTGCGATCCCCAGGTCCGGGGCCACGGTGCCGGTGAGCTGCTCGTACGCCTCGTCCGCCGCGTAACCCAGCTCCTCGCCGTCGCCATCGATCTCCTCGTCGAAGTCGGCCAGCAGATCGGCCAGCGAGTCCGGGGCGTGCAGGGCGCCCTCGAAGACATCCCGGCCCTGGCCGATCAGCCAGCAGCGGAAGAAGTCGAACGCGTCGTCGCTCGCCCCGTCCAGCAGCACCCAGGCCGCGCCCCACAGATCCCAGCGATAGGCGCGGTTGTAACGGGACTCGAAGTGACGGGCGAAGTCCAGCACCGACTCCGGGTCGAGCTGGGCCAGCCGTTCCACGAGCAGGTCCGCCTGGTCCTCGGGGTCGCCCTCGGCGGCCTCGCGGGCGGCGTCCACCAGCTCCCAGAACTCCATCTCGTCCATCACGGTCAAGCATCGGGCCTGCGCGGGTGGGACGCACGCGGAGTACGCGGGATCGTCAGCCCCGGTACAGCCGGGCGAGCCGGGCGGCGTCCCGCGCGAACCGGTCCCGCAGCGCCGCGGGCGCCAGCACCTCCACCTCCGGGCCGAGCGCGGTGAGCTGCGTGTACGCGACCTCTTCGGACTCCACCGGCAGGGTCGCCGTCACCCAGCCCGCCGCGTCCGCCTCGCCCGCGGACCGCAGCGCCTCCCGCGCGGAGAGCGGATCGACCACGTACCCGAGCCGCCGCACGCCCTGCGCGGACAGCCGTACGACGACCTCGGCGCGCAGCAGCGACCGGGCGAACCGCTCGGCCTGCGCCGCCCAGAAACCGGGCAGATCGAACTCCTCGTCCCGGGTGAAGCGGGGGCCCTCGCCGTCGACAGCCGTGAACCGGTCCACCCGGTACGTGCGAAAGACGTCCGCGTCCGGGACCCGCGCGCACACATACCAGGCCCCGGCCTTCAACACCAGCCCGTACGGCTCCAGGGTGCGCTCCACCTCGGCCTCGCCGCGGCGGTAGCGGGCCGTGAGACAGCGGTCGTCCCAGACCGCCTCCGCGACCGCGGGCAGCAGCGCGGGCGTCCGAGGCTCCCGGAACCAGCCGGGCGCGTCCAGATGGAACCGCTGCGCGGCCGTCCGCGGGGCGTCCCGCAGGGAGGGCAGCAGCGCGGCGGACACCTTCAGCCGCGCCGCCGAGGCCGCGTCCTGCAGCCCCATGTCGCGCAGCGCCCCCGGTACCCCGCTCAGAAACAGCACCTCGGCCTCGCCGCGCGCCAGCCCGGTCAGCCGCGTCCGGTACCCGCCGATCAGCCGGTACCCGCCGGCCCGCCCCCGGTCCGCGTACACCGGAACCCCCGCCTCCGAGAGGGCCTGCGCGTCCCGGGTGACGGTCCGCTCCGAGACCTCCAGCTCCTTGGCGAGTTCGGCGGCGGTCATGGAGGGCCGGGACTGCAACAGCAGCACCATCTTGATCAGCCGAGCAGCACGCATCCCCCCATGATGCCGCCCACCTCCGACAACGGGGGTCCACCGGCCCGTACGGACCGCGCCCCCGGTGCCGGCCCCCGGTGCGACGGGGCAGGCACCGGGGGCACGCCGACCGGTGTTCCTACAGCGGCCGTGTTCCTACAGCGGCCGGTGTGCCTACAGCCCGTACCGCTCGCGGGCCTCCTTCACCGATGTCGTCTGCACCTCGCCGCGCCGGGCGAGCTGGGCCAGGGCCGCGACGACGATCGACTCCGCGTCGACACCGAAGTGGCGGCGGGCGGCCGGGCGGGTGTCCGACAGACCGAAGCCGTCGGTGCCCAGCGAGGAGTAGTCCTGCTCGACCCACTGCGCGATCTGGTCCGGCACCTGGCGCATGTAGTCGGAGACCGCGAGCACCGGACCCTCGGCGCCCTGGAGCGCCTGGCGGACGTACGGCACCCGGCCCTCGCCGTGCAGGAGGGCCGCGTCGGCCTCCAGCGCATCCCGCCGCAGCTCCGTCCAGGACGTCGCCGACCAGACGTCGGCCGCCACGCCCCACTCCTCGGCGAGCAGCTTCTGCGCCGCCAGCGCCCAGTGGATCGCCGTACCGGAACCCAGCAGCTGGATCCGCGGGGCATTGGCATTGGGGGTGAGCCCCGCCGACTCCGCCGTGTTGAAGCGGTACAGGCCCTTGACGATGCCCTCGTCGACACCGGCCGCGGACGGCTTGGCCGGCTGCGGCAGCGGCTCGTTGTAGACGGTCAGGTAATAGAAGACGTTCGCGTCCTCGCCCGGCGCGGCCGCGCCGTACATCCGGCGCAGACCGTCCTTGACGATCGTCGCGATCTCGTACGCGAACGCCGGGTCGTACGACAGCGCCGCCGGGTTGGTCGCGGCGATGACGGGGGAGTGGCCGTCGGCGTGCTGCAGGCCCTCACCGGTCAGCGTGGTCCGGCCGGCCGTGGCGCCGACCAGGAAGCCGCGGCCGAGCTGGTCGCCGAGCTGCCACATCTGGTCGGCCGTGCGCTGCCAGCCGAACATCGAGTAGAAGATGTAGAAGGGGATCATCGCCTCGCCGTGCGTCGCGTACGACGTCGAAGCGGCGATGAAGTCGGCCATCGAACCGGCCTCGGTGATCCCCTCGTTGAGGATCTGGCCGTTCTTGGCCTCCTTGTAGTACATCAGCTGGTCGCGGTCGACCGGCTCGTACGTCTGGCCCTTGGGCGAGTAGATGCCGAGCGACGGGAACAGCGACTCCATGCCGAAGGTGCGCGCCTCGTCCGGCACGATCGGCACCCAGCGCTTCCCGGTCTCCTTGTCCCGGACCAGGTCCTTGACCAGCCGGACGAACGCCATGGTGGTCGCCACGTTCTGGCTGCCGGAGCCCTTGTCGAAGGCGGCGAAAGCCTTGTCGGCGGGCGCGGGCAGCGGGGCGAGCGGGTGCACGCGGCGGGTCGGGGCCGGGCCGCCGAGCGCCGCACGCCGCTCCTGGAGGTAGCGCACCTCGGGGGAGTCGGCGCCCGGGTGGCCGTAGGGCACCTGGCCGTCGGTGAAGGCGCTGTCCGGGATCGGCAGCTCCAGCAGGTCGCGCATCGTCCTGAACTCGTCCACCGTCAGCTTCTTCATCTGGTGGTTGGCGTTCTTCGACGCGAAGCCCGTGCCGAGGGTGAAGCCCTTGACGGTCTGGGCCAGGATGACGGTCGGCGCGCCCTTGTGCGCGAGGGCGGCCCGGTAGGCGGCGTAGACCTTGCGGGCCTCGTGACCACCGCGGGAGAGGTGGAAGCACTCCACGATCTTGTCGTCGCTCAGCAGTTTCGCCAGCTCGACGAGCGCCGGGTCCTTGCCGAAGAAGTCCTCGCGGATATAGGCGGCTTCGCGGGTCTGGTACGTCTGGATCTGCGCGTCCGGTACCTCGCGCAGCCGGCGTACCAGCGCGCCGGTGGTGTCGAGCGCGAACAGCTCGTCCCAGGCCGAACCCCACAGTGACTTCACGACGTTCCAGCCGGCGCCGCGGAACTGGGCCTCCAGCTCCTGCACGATCTTGAAGTTGGCGCGCACCGGACCGTCGAGGCGCTGCAGGTTGCAGTTGATGACGAAGGTGAGGTTGTCCAGCTCCTCACGCGCGGCCAGCGCGAGCGCGGCCGTCGACTCGGGCTCGTCCATCTCGCCGTCGCCGAGGAACGCCCACACATGGGACGCGGAGACGTCCTTGATGCCGCGGTTGGTGAGGTAGCGGTTGAAGCGCGCCTGGTAGATCGCCGACAGCGGGCCGAGGCCCATCGACACCGTCGGGAACTCCCACAGCCAGGGCAGGCGGCGCGGGTGCGGGTAGGACGGCAGGCCGTTGCCGCCGGCCTCCTGGCGGAAGTTGTCGAGCTGCGTCTCATCGAGACGGCCGTCGAGGAAGGCGCGGGCGTAGATGCCGGGGGAGGCGTGGCCCTGCACATAGATCTGGTCGCCGGAGCCGGCCGCCGCCGCGGACTCCTTGCCCTTGAAGAAGTGGTTGAAGCCGGTCTCGTACAGCCAGGCGGCGGAGGCGAAGGTGGCGATGTGGCCGCCTACGCCGTGTTTGCTGCCGCGGCTCACCATCGCCGCCGCGTTCCAGCGGTTCCAGGCGGTGATCCGGGCCTCCATGGCCTCGTCACCGGGTACGGCCGGCTCGGCCGGGGTGGGGATGGTGTTGAGGTAGTCGGTTTCGAGGAGCTTCGGCAGCGGGATGCCGGTCGCCTCGGCGCGCTCCAGCGTGCGGCGCATCAGATACGCGGCGCGATGCGGCCCGGCCTCCCGGGTGACGGCGTCGAGCGAGGCCCGCCACTCGGCGGTCTCCTCGGGGTCGCGGTCCGTGAGCTGGTCGAGCGCGCTCGGCTGAATGGCGTGGGGGTCGGTCATGTCGCCGCCTTCCTCAGTCGAAGGGGGTTCCCTCATCGGTAAAGGTTCGGGGTGCCCTTTGTCTTTGGCAGGACAGGGCGTGGACTCAGGTGGAAGTCCGTCGGCGACTGTAACTCGCTGATCGATGATCGATCAAAGGGTTGACGGGCAAAACATCTCGATTCCGAGAAACTCGGCACGGGGTGCCTCCGGCGGTGGCACCGGGTGACCGAAGTTGATCGGCGTTTTTGCAGGTGGAGCCGCGTTTGAGGGAATGTGCGCCACGGGGGGTCCGAATGTGCGCCGGGTGGGTCCGGTGGTCCGTCGGGCGCATGGGTTCGGTGGTCGCGGGCCGCGTGGGTCGCGTGGGTTCGGTGGCCGTGAGCCGAGTGGGTCCGGTGGTCGTGAGGTGGGTCCGGTGGGTCGTGGGCCGCGCGGGTCCCGGCCTGGTCTAGGCCCTTGGCGCGCAGCCGAGGACGTGGGCCTTGACCAGTTCGGGGATGAGCGGGTCCCGTCTCTTGAAGGCGGCCACCAGATCCTCGTGCTCCTCGGCGTAGGACTGCTGCACGGTGCCCAGCCAGCGGATCGACAGCGCCGTGAACACCTCGATGCCCAGGCCCTCCCAGGTGTGCAGGAGGACCGAGTTGCCCGCCGCGCGGACCAGCTCGCGGTGGAAGGCCACGGTGTGCCGTACCTGGGCCGTGCCGTCGGACCTGCGGTCGGCCTCGTACAGGGCGGTGACGTGCGGTTCCAGCGCCGAGCAGTCCCGCGCCAGTCGCTCGGCGGCCAGTTCCGCCGCGATGGCCTCCAGACCGGCCCGCACGGGGTAGCTCTCCTCCAGGTCGGCCGCCGTCAGGTTGCGCACGCGTACGCCCTTGTTCGGCGCCGACTCGATCAGCCGCAGTGACTCCAGCTCCCGCAGGGCCTCCCGGACGGGGGTCTGGCTGACCTCCAGCTCGGTCGCGATCCGCCGCTCCACGATCCGCTCGCCCGGCTTCCAGCGTCCGCTGACGATTCCCTCCACGATGTGCTCGCGGATCTGTTCGCGCAGCGAGTGGACGACGGGCGCGGTCATGACGGCTCCTTCGGGAGGGGCCGCGCATCGGCCCCTGGGGCATTGACGTTTAGACAATACGTCCGGTTCGCTCCTCCGGAAGGGCGCGTGGGGGCGCTTTCGTGCAGGTGAGACGAGGCGCACAGTTTCTTTTTGGCCGGTGCGCCCAGGGGGGTGGGTGGTGCTTGTTCACGGGCGTGTGCGGGTTGTTTTTGGCCGGTTGCGCAGTTCCCCGCGCCCCTGATGCGCAGTTCCCCGCGCCCCTGAGAGGAGGCTGGGGGCGGTTTTCGGGTGCGGGTTGTGGTGGGCTGGTTGCGCAGTTCCCCGCGCCCCTATGGGGGTGGTTGCGGGTGGGTTGTTTGGCGCGGGTCGATTGTGGCTTGTCGCGCAGTTCCCCGCGCCCCTGATGGGGGTGGCTGGGGATGGTGGGGTGCGTGCGGGTTGTGGTGGGCTTGTCGCGCAGTTCCCCGCGCCCCCATGGGGGCGTTTGTGGCTGGCGTGTGGTTGATATGACGGTGCCCCCGCCCGGGGGTCGGGCGGGGGCTGGGGGTGGTTGCGGGGTGGGTTACAGGCCCAGTTCGACCTCGAACTCGCCCGCCTCCAGGATCGCCTTGACCGCGGTCAGGTAACGGGCCGCGTCGGCGCCGTCCACCAGGCGGTGGTCGTAGGACAGGGTCAGATACGTCATGTCGCGGACGCCGATGACCGTGCCCTCCTCCGTCTCGATGACGGCCGGACGCTTGACCGTGGCGCCGATACCGAGGATCGCGACCTGGCCCGGCGGCACGATGATCGTGTCGAACAGCGCCCCGCGGGAACCGGTGTTGCTGATGGTGAAGGTCGCTCCGGCCAGCTCGTCCGGCGTGATCTTGTTGCCGCGGACCTTGGCGGCCAGGTCGGCCGTGGCCTTGGCGATGCCCGCGATGTTGAGGTCGCCGGCGTTCTTGATGACCGGGGTCATCAGGCCCTTCTCGGAGTCCACCGCGATACCGACGCTCTCGGCGTCGAAGTAGGTGATGGTCCCCTCGGCCTCGTTGATCTTGGCGTTGATGACCGGGTGGGCCTTCAGCGCCTGCGCCGCGGCCTTGACGAAGAACGGCATCGGCGAGAGCTTGACGCCCTCACGGGCCGCGAAGGAGTCCTTCGCCTGGGCGCGCAGCCGCATCAGACGGGTGACGTCGACCTCGACGACCGACGACAGCTGGGCCTGCTCGTGCAGCGCCTTGACCATGTTGTCGCCGATGACCTTGCGGATGCGGGGCATCTTGACGGTCTGGCCGCGGAGGGGGGAGACCTCCAGCCGCGGCGCGGCCTTCTTGGCGGCCGGGGCGGCGGGAGCCGGGGCAGCAGCGGCGGCCTTCGCGGCCTCGGCGGCGGTGATCACATCCTGCTTGCGGATACGGCCGCCGACGCCGGTGCCCTTGACGGTGGCCAGGTCGACGCCGTTCTCGGCGGCCAGCTTGCGCACCAGCGGGGTCACGTAGGCACCCTCGTCACCGGCGATCGCGGCGGGAGCGGTGGCGGCCGGGACGACCGGAGCCGGGGCGACCGGGGCGACCGGCGCGGGGGCCGGGGCCGGAGCGGCGGGCTGGACCGGGGCCGGGGCGGCCACCGGAGCGGCGGCCACCGGAGCGGCGGCCACCGGAGCGGCGGCCACCGGAGCGGTCGGCGCCGGTGCCGGGGCAGCCGGGGCCGGGGCGGCGGCAGGAGCCGGGATGGCCGGGGCGGGGGCCGGGGCCGGGGCGGCACCCGCGGCGCCGATGACGGCCAGCTTGGCGCCGACCTCCGCGGTCTCGTCCTCGCCGACCACGATCTCCAACAGCACGCCCGCGGTGGGCGCCGGGATCTCGGTGTCGACCTTGTCCGTGGAGACCTCGAGCAGCGGCTCGTCGGCCTCGACGCTGTCGCCGACCGACTTCAGCCAGCGGGTGACGGTGCCCTCGGTGACGGACTCACCGAGCGCGGGCAGGACCACGTCCGTGCCCTGGGCGCCACCGGCCGGAGCGGCGGCGGGGGCGGCAGCGGGTGCCGGGGTCGGGGCCGGGGCGACCGGGGCCTCGGCGACCGGCGCCGGGGGCGGGTGCTGCGGCCGCGAGGGCCGGTCGACGGCGGGCGCGCCGGTGCCGTCCTCGGTCACGGCCGGCTCGGCGCCGACCTCGACGGTCTCGTCCTCGGCGACCGCCGCCCGCGCCGCCGTCGCGGGGCTCAGTCCGTGGTGTAGCCCGCTCCCGCCGCCACGATCGCCTTCAGGATGACCGAGTGGATCTGGGCGGGGTCGTCGACCATCTCGGCGATCCCGCCGGTGGCCTCGGCCAGTTGCGCGGCCTCGTCCCGGGATGCCTTCGGGCCCACCGCGATGACGACCAGCGGGACGGGCCGCTCGGGGTCGCTGAGCTTGTGCAGTTCGGCGACGAGCGCGGAGCGGGAGATGCTGCCCGGGTCCTCGTTCACCCCGTCCGTCAGCACCACCAGCCCGTTGAATTTGCCCTTCGCGTACGACGAGGTCGCCGCCCGGTACGCGGCCAGCGTCGTGTCGTACAGGCCCGTGGCGCCGCCCGGCACCGGTTCGAGGCCGTCGAAGGCCGCCGACAGCCGGTCCCGCTGGGTGCCGTCGCCCTTGCGGTCGCCGAGCCGCTCGGTCGGCACCAGGACGCGGTAGTCCGCGTCGCCGTCCAGCCGGGTGGCGAACTCCCACAGCCCGATATCGTCCTCGGCCGTGAAGGTGCCGAGGGCCCGGAGCAACGCCGCCTTGGTGACGTCCATGCGCGTGCGGCCCGTACCGGGCACCGGCTCGGCCATCGACGCGGAGGCGTCCACGACCGTGGTGATCCGGGCGCTCTGCACCGTGATCGTCCACGTGCCCAGCGCCTGCTGGAGTGCCGTGTCGGTCGGCGGTTCGGCCGACGGCTCCGCATACGGCTGCGGGGTGCGGCCCCCGGCCCCGGCGACCACCGCCCGGGAGACGGCGTCGTCGTCCGTGCGGAAGCCGTACTTCTCCAGCAGCCGGTGCTGGGCGGGCCGGTGCAGATAGGTCATGAACCGGATCGCCGCCCGGCTCTCGTCGGTGGTCAACTCCGCCTCGTCGACCAGTGTGTAGGGATGGTCGAGCGACGGGGCCCCGTCGGTGGGATAGAAGAGGTCGAGCCGTCGGTCGGCCTCCGCCGTGGCGTTGTGGGCGAACGCGGCCTGTTCGCTCACGACCAGCGCCTGGTTGCGCTCGGGGTGGTCCTGCTCGGTGCCCGAGGAGTCACGCGGCAGGGTGCGCAGGACCTGCCCGTCGGTCGCGGACACGCGTGCCGCCAGCGCCTTCATCATGGCCGCTGCCCGAGTCTCCCCGTCCTTGGTGCCGGCCGCGGCGGCGCTCAGCTGGGTGAGCGCGAGCAGCCCGGTCGCACTGCGCGCCGGATCGGCCGCCCCGAGTCGCAGGGAGTCGCCCTGCAAGGCGGCGCCCGCCAGTTCGGTCCAGGTGTACGTCTTCTTCGGCCACCCCAGCGAACGGGCGGCGGTCGGCAGCATCGCCACCCCGACCGGGGTGGCGGCGACCTGGCCCGCCGGGGTGACCTGCGTCGCCCTGGCGTCCGCCGCGACCCGCTCGACCCACACCTCCGAGTCGGGCACCCACACCTGTGCGTCCGGCTTCCCGCCCTTCCGCAGCGTGTCCGCGACCTCGGCGGGCTCCTGGGCGCTCACCGTGAGGGCGATGCAGCGGCCGTCGGAGGTGACGTTCTCCTCGCGTGCCCGTCCGGCCGCCGCCTGCAGTGCGGGGGCCAGGTCCGGGGCGGTGGCCAGCGTCAGCCGTACCGGGTCGTCCTGGCAGGAGGAGCCGAAGGAGAGCAGCCCGCCGCGGACGGCCACCGCCGTGCCGGCCGCGACGGTCAGGACGAGCACCGTCGCCAGGACCACGCTGCGGCGACGGGCGCGGGGACGGGGGTCGGCCGCGTCCGCCCGGGACTGATGGGGCAAGCTGTGACGTCCCATGAGGTGGTGCTCCTCCCTGGTGAGCCTCGCGGCGGAACCCGGCCGCACGGCATGCCACGGGGAGGCACGCCCCGTGCGGCTTCCGTCCGGTCGGGCGGCCTGTCGCGCACGATCTTCGTAACTTCATTCGAGACCCTAGCGGGGCGAGGACGAGCATGGGGCGGGATCAGTCAACTGAAGGCAGGTGTGCAGGTGGAGGCGGACCCGGTGGTCGGCTCTGAGTCGTGGGAGCGGCCCTCGCGACGGATTTTCCGGGATGAGGCGCTGCTTGTCCTGGGGCTTTCGCTGGGTGCGAGCGGAGTGTCCGCTCTGATCAGCTTCGTCGGATCGGTGACGAAACCGGGCGGCCTCAAGGACCAGGCCGCGACCCTCAACGCCTCGGCCGCGCCGGGCCGACCCTGGCTGGATCTCGCCTGGCAGTTGTTCGGCATCGCGGCGGCGCTCGTCCCCGTCGCGCTGGTCGCGCATCTCCTGATGCGCGAGGGGAAGAGCCTGCGCACCCTCGGCTTCGACCGCACCCGCCCCTGGCCCGATCTGGGCCGCGGAGCCGGTGTCGCGGCCGTGATCGGCGGCGCCGGGATCGCCTTCTACCTGGCCGCCCGCAGCCTCGGGTTCAACCTCACGGTGGTGCCCGAGGCGCTGCCCGACGTCTGGTGGAAGTACCCGGTGCTGATCCTGTCCGCGCTGCAGAACGCGATCCTCGAAGAAGTGATCGTCGTCGGCTATCTGCTGCGCAGGCTCGGCCAATTGGGCTGGAGCCCGGGCACCGCGCTCGCGGCCAGTTCCGCGCTGCGCGGCTCCTACCACCTGTACCAGGGCATCGGCGGCTTCATCGGCAACATGGTCATGGGCGTCGTCTTCGTCCACCTGTACCGCCGCTGGGGCCGGGTCGGTCCGCTGGTGGTCGCGCATTCCCTGCTCGACATCGGCGCGTTCGTCGGCTACGCGCTGCTCGCCGGCAAGGTGGGGTGGCTGCCGACGGCGTGAACCGGACCACGTGGGGGCGTACGCCCGGCCCGTACGCCTCCACGCGCCGGTCTCAGGCGAGCAGTTCGCCCTCGATGACGGTGACCGCGCGGCCGGTGAGCAGCGTGCGCTCGCCGCGTAGCGCGGTGCGGACGACGCCGGAGCGCGCGGAAGCCTGGAGGCCGGTGAGCTCGGAGCGGCCGAGGCGCGCCGACCAGTGGGGGGCGAGGGCCGTATACGCGCTGCCGGTGACCGGGTCCTCGTCGATGCCCACGTTCGGGAAGAAGCACCGGGAGACGAAGTCGTGGCCGCGGGCCGGGTCCGCGGCGCGCGCCGTGGCGATGATGCCGCGCGCCGAGTAGGCGGCGAGCGCCTTGTGATCGGGTGCGAGGTCCAGGACCGTCTTTTCGTCGGCGAGTTCCAGCAGCAGATCGCCCACCTGCGGGCCGGTGTCGAACGCGGCGACCGGCTCGGCGCCGAGGGCTTCGGCGACGCCGTCCGGGATCTCGACGGGGGTGAGCGGTGCGGTCGGGAAGTCCAGGGTGATCGAGCCGTCCGCGGCCGGGGCCGCGATGAGCACGCCGCTGCGGGTGGCGAAGCGTACCGGCCCCTCGTGCGCGCCGGTGGTGTGCAGGACGTGGGCGGTGGCGAGCGTGGCGTGCCCGCATATCGCGACCTCCGTGACCGGCGTGAACCACCGCAGGGCCCAGTCCGCCGAGCCGCCCTCGGGCAGCGGGTGTGCGAACGCCGTTTCGGCGTGGTTGACCTCCATGGCGATGTTCTGGAGCCGGTCGTCCTCGGGGAAGGCGTCGAGGAGCAGGACTCCGGCGGGGTTGCCGGCGAAGGGGCGGTCGGTGAAGGCGTCGACGATTCGGATGCGCATGCCGCCGACGCTAGGGGCAGCGGCACGGGTCGGGCCAAGGCCAATCCGCGAATCCTGGCCCGATCACGGTCCGGGTCCGGGATGTCCCGTCTCAGCTGATCTGGTCCCTGGTATGTCCTGTCTCAGCTGATCTGTCTCAGTTGATCTGGTCCCTGGTGATGTCCGTTGTCCTCTCGCATCCGAGCCGGAGCAGAGCGTCGCCGCTGGGCTGCGGTGCGCCGGATTCAGCGCGACGCAGACCATCGGGTCTGTCTCATCGAACTTGTCATGATCTGTCGAACCCGCCGGACGGCTCGCCCGTCCCGAGCACCTGATCCGGCGATCTGCGCCACAGCGCCCTGACAGGTCGGGGCGGTTCTTCGTCTTGGCCCATGGGATGGGGACAGAACGAGGACACCTTCGCGCCCCCTCAATCGATGCAGAACTCGTTGCCCTCGATGTCCAGCATCGGGATGCACGACTCGTTGTCGTCATCGGCAAGCAGCGTTCGCACGTGTACCGCGCCGAGCGCGACCAGTCGTGCGCACTCGGCCTCGAGTGTGGCGAGGCGCTCTTCACCCGCGAGTCCGGTGCCGACCCGCACATCAAGATGCACCCGGTTCTTGGCGGCCTTCCCCTCGGGGACACGCTGGAAGTACAGCCGCGGGCCCACGCCTGAGGGATCACTGCAGGCGAACCATGCATCCCGCTCCTCATGTGGCTGCGAGCGCTTGAAATCGTCCCAAGTGGCATACCCCTCCGGTGGCGGCGGCACGACGTACCCCAACACCTCGCACCAGAAACGAGCGAGGCGCTCAGGTTCTGTGCAGTCGAAGGTGACTTGGAACTGCTTGATCGAAGCCATCGGTCCACCATAGTGGCGCGTTTGTTCACCGAGACCCTGGGGTGTCATCGCGGCGCGGGGCGAGGTCTCGCCTGACATGGGTAGCGCCAAGGGATCAGATCGCCTGAGACGATGAGCGAATCGGGCCAAATCATCTGAGACATGGCTCAAGTCGCATAAGGCGGGACAGTGGACGGTGTCCCGTCTCAACGGAGTTTGACCAGTCTCAACGAAGTTTGACCGGTGCTCGATCAAGGGGGGCCGGTTCGAGGACCAACGAAGTCATCGGAGTCATTCTTTCGGGCCCGTGGGGCCGGTGGCCCCGACCCGCGCGGTGGCTGCCGCCTCCAGCAGGGACCAGCCGTCGAACTCCACCGCCCGTCGCCCCTCCGGCTGCCACCCGCGGGTCGACGCCGCGTCGAGCAGGGCTCGGACGGCGCCGGGTTCGTGCAGGTTCAGGGAGGCACCCCGGACGTACCCCACGTCTCCAGAGCCCAGGGGAGCCCCGCCCGGGACGTACCGGCCCGGGCCCTCGGTGAAGACGATGCGCAGCGGGCTGCCAGTGCCGGCTGGCTGCGGGTACAGCGTGAGGGTCTCGCAGCATGACCGGCCGCTGTCCGCCACGGTGTGGCTGTGTCGGAGCGTCCACAGATACGCGCGCCCGTCGGCAATCAGCCGACGGGGCTTCTTCGAATGACGGGGCACGGAGCCAAGGGTACGTGGCCTGATCCACAAGCTCCTGGCGGTGACCAGGCTTCGATGAGACGAACAGGACGGTCGTCAAACTTCGATGAGACCGGTCAAGGCCCGATGAGACCGGACAGACGGCTGTCCTGTGACAGTGAACCTTGACCGATTGCCACTGAAGTTTGACCGCCTGGAGGCGCTCTACCGGCGGACCGCCGAGATCAGTCCGCCGGGCCGCTCCTCGCGCTGCGGCGGGGTGCTGATCGGGCGGCCGTAGGCGGCAGCCCGCTCGCGCAGGGTGTGGCTGCTGGCCTCCCAGCCGTGCCCGGCCAGCCAGCCCACCGGGTCGTCGGGCATCTCCGAGACCCACATGGACGCCGCCGATCCCGGCACGGCATCCGCGCCGAAGCGCTCGATCACGCCGCGCGAGCCCAACGTCAGTCCCATCCGACTGCCTGCCGCCGACTGCGCGCTGATCCGGGCCAGCAGCAGCTCCACCGCGTCCTCGGGCAGATAGATCAGCAGTCCCTCGGCGATCCACACGGTCGGCACCGCCGGGTCGTGCCCTGCGGCGGCCAGCGCGGCTGGCCAGTCCTCGCGCAGATCCACCGCGACGGTGATCCGCTCGCAGCGTGCGACGGCCCGCTCCTGGCGCAGCACCGAAGCCTTGAAGTCCAGTGGCGCGGCGGTGTCGACCTCGAACAGTCGGGTGCCCTCTGGCCAGTCGATCCGGAAGGCCCGGCTGTCCATGCCGGCGCCGAGCAGCACGACCTGCCGGACCCCGGACGCGGAGGCCTGCTGCAACAGGTCATCGAGGAACTTCGTCCTGATGACGATGGAGAACGACACGGCCAGTCGGCGGCGGCGCGCGGCCTCGTCATCGGGCAGCGGCGGCGAGGAGGGCCATAGGCCGCCGGCGGTGGCGAAGGCCTGTGCCAGTGGGTCGCGGAACAGCGCGTTCTCCCGCTCGGTCTCCAGCGCCCGCACCCGGGCCACCCCCACCGCCGTGGCCCACACTCCCGACGGCTGCACCCGCTTCTGCTCATCAGTCACCGCGCCAGCCTAGGCGGAGGCCAGCTGCGCCTTCCGCTGCCGGTATGCCTTCTGGCGGCAGCGCTGTGAGCATGTCCGGCGTTGTTGCTGGCAGCGCCCTACTGGTAATGGTCCTCCGCAGGTCTCGCAGGGTCTCGTTGATGCCGTGGGGGCTGGTTCGGGTGGCTGGGGTGGCGGTGCGGGCTGTGGTGTCGGCGATGTCACCGGCGGTGGAGAAGGTGGGTTCGCGGGAGGCTGCCTGAGCTGTTGGCGACGTGCTCGCTGGCGGCATCGGTCTGTGCATGTCCGGCGTGCTGCTGAGAACATCGGGCCGTCGCAGACCGGGCAGACGCGTGGTCCGGGTGGGTCGGCCGGGTCTGCCTCAGCCAACCACTTTTCTTTGTGTTTGAGGTAGTTGGCCCGTCGGCAGGCGGATGAACACAGGCGGTAGCGAGTTTGCCCGGTTCCTCGGTCTCCCAGTTCTGCGAAGCTCCAACATCACCGACCTCACCGAAGCCGTGGTCGGCGTCTGCACCAAGGCCCGCACCAGCCTCGTCCTGGTCGACTTTACCGACCGCGGGCAGTGCCACCGTGATGTCCGTCTGGGCCTGTGACGTGGACGTCCCGGGCTCGTTTACCGACCGGATCCGGAGCGTCGGTCATGTTCCGGAGTCGGTACGGAGGACAAGTGGTACGGCACGTGGTGGTCGGGGACTTGAGAGTCCAGCAGATCGACAGGAAGGACGGGCAACGGTCATGGACGATCGTCTGGCCCGAGGGCACCATCCACACTGAGGCAGACCAGTTCCTGCGCGTCCACGACGGCTCGGGCACCCAGAGGACATACGCGTACTTGCTGGTGGATCACCTGCGCTGGCTGGAGCGCGAATGCCTGGGCTTCGACACGGTCCAACTGCGCGACCTTGAGCGGTACATGGGCATCGTCGGGGCCGAGGTCCGCATGCCGCTGGGCGAGCCGTGGCGGGTGGGTAAGCGCCCCTACAGCCGCTCCGCGCTGTCGACTGCGGCGGCCTGCCTGAAGGGCTTCTACCTGCATCAGTCCTCCCTCGGCGTCAACTGCGAGCTCGGCAAGAAGCTCGACAAGTCCCGGCTGCCGTCGCGGGTGGATCGCCGCCGCTCGTTCCTCGGGCACGTGAAGTCGTCGCTGCCCACGAACCCGCTGGCGCCGAGGGGGCCGCGGCGTCGGCACCCGAAGATGCTCCCCGACGGCGCCCGGGAGAAGCTGCTGGAGGTCGTGAACGCGGCCCGGGACCGGCTGGTGGTGACCTGGCTCGCCGACGGGGGCCTGCGGATCGGCGAGCTCTGCGGGCTACACCTGGTCGACCTGCACCTGAGGGAGAACGCGACCTGCAACGAGTGCCGCACCCCGCACGTCCACATCTGCCACCGTCCCGGAAATCCGAACTGGGCCGGGGCGAAGGCCAAGGAGCCCTGGAAGGTCGAGGGCGGGACGGTGACCGGCGGGCTGATCAAGCGGGTCAGCCCGGCGATGGTGCACACCTACTTCGAGTACATCACCACCGAGTACCCGCGCGGGGCTGGGCACGGCATGCTCCTGGTCCAGCTGCACGGCGCGGACACCGGACAGCCGTGGGCGCCGGTCGGGGCCCGCCGGATGCTCGGCCGGGCTGGCAAACGTGCTGGCCTGGGCCTGGTGAAACCCCACGCCTTCCGGCACAACTTCACGAGCGCGGTTCTCGACGCGTCCGACGGCAACCTGCTGATTGCCAGGGACGCTGGCGGCTGGGCCTCGGCCGCGATGGTCGATGAGGTCTATGGGCACGTCGATGTCCACGACCCCGTGTTCGACGCCGCGCTTCGTACGGTCTGGGGTGAGGACCGGTGAAGCGGGTGGAGTTCCTGCGTCCGCTCTACGCGGAGCGTCCGGACCGGCAGGAGCGCGACCGGCTGGAGATTCTCACCGCGCTGATCAACGCGCCGTCCTTCGATCCGGTCTTCCGCGCCGACATCATGCGGATCCCGCGCGGGCACGCCATCTACCGGTGGGAGTGCGTGGTCGCCGGCTGCGAGCGAGCGCGGGGCGGCGGCGACCTGTGCTCAATCCACCGCCAGGAGTGGGCCCAGGCGAAGGAGCGCGGGATCGGCAAGGCCGCCTTCATCGCCGCGGCCCAGCCGCTGGGCGCCTTCGCCTCGCGGGAGGACGCGGTCTGCCGGATCTGCCCCGAGCGTCCCGCCGACCGTCATGACCTGCGGCTGTGTCAACGTCACCGCAACCGGTGGAAGCTGCACCGCCAGCAGCACGGCGAGGACGCGGACTTCGCCGACTGGGTCAGCCACCAGCAGATCTTTCCCGGCTACGGCCCCTGCCGGGTGGCGGTCTGCCCCTCGCTGGCCGACTCTCCGCTGGGCCTGTGTCCCGGGCACGATGCCCACTACGGCAAGCAAGGACGGCCCCGCGGGGCGAGTCTGCCGGACAGCTGGTGGCAACGATACGAGCACCACGGGGCACCGGTCCCGGTCGACTTCGGCGACGAGGAAGCCTTCCGCTCCTGGTGCGCGCGGGAGACCGCGCTGCCCTGGCCGGGGCAGCTCAACCTGCGCGGTCTGCGACCGCTGGTGCGGGCCGAGCTCCAGTGGGGGATGTTCGTGCACACCCAGCGTCCCCGGGCGAGCCGCTGGGATCTGGCCTGGGTACAGAAGCTGGTGACCATCTGCCGGGCCGACAGCGTGAACTCGCTGATCGACCTTGACCTGAGCCGCTGCAACCAGTTCACCGGCGGCATCACCAAGGAGATCCTCCACGAGCTGCGGCTGGTCTACTTCACTCCCGAGCAGGCCAAGGAGAACGGCTTCCTGGAGACCGAGCACTTCGGCGTCCGCTTCGCCCACCGCAGCGGCCACATCGATCTCAGCGGCATCCCACAGCACTGGCTGCCAGCCGTGGCCGCAGGTTCTTGCGCCAGTACCAGTCCAACTGCTCCGCGAGCCGCTCGCTTCTTGTCATTGCCGCACACTACAGACCCGTCGAGCAGAGTGATCGTCGCCGTCTGCGGTCATCCTCCACTGTCACAAACCCCGCAGGCAGTCATCTCTAACTGGCACAGAAGTCAATCGATCGGCCTTCGCTGGCAATCGATCAACACCCACTGACACAGGTCAACAACGGCCCATGGAGGCAGGGGTTGTCGTTCGCAGTTTTCCGATATATCGTTGAGGCATCGCGACAGATCAACGATGAATGGAGTGATGTCGATGCGTGCCCACGGATTCGAGCGTGGACATCGGCAGGACGACCCTTCCCGGTACGGCCGGGGTGGGTTCGACGGGCGACGGGCCGCGTTCGGCCCCTTCGGTCCCGGCGGACCCGGTTTCGGGCCCGGGCCCTGGGGGCCGCGGGGGCGCGGCGGACCGCGCGGCCGGGCGCGGCGCGGTGATGTGCGGGCCTCGATCCTGGCCCTGCTCAAGAGCCGGCCGATGCACGGCTACGAGATGATCCAGGAGATCGCGGAGCGCAGCGGCGGGGCGTGGAAGCCCAGCCCGGGATCGGTCTACCCCACCCTCCAACTGCTGGAGGACGAGGGGCTGATCACCAGCGAGAGTGAGAGCGGAAAGAAGCTGTTCTCGCTCACCGAGAGCGGCCGTGCCGCGGCCGACGAGGGGCCCGACGCCCCCTGGGAGGAGGCCGCGCGCGGGGTCGACTGGGAAGCGCTCGGCGAGATCCGCCAGGCCGGCTCCGGTCTGATGGAGGCTTTCGGCCAGGTCTGGAAGGCGGGCTCGAAGGAGCAGCGCGAGAAGGCGGTGGCCGTCATCAACGAGGCCCGTAAGAAGCTGTACCTGATCCTCGCCGACGAAGGCTGACGTGTCCGCGGCGGAAGGCCGGTGTGGGAGGTTGGGGTGGCGGCCGGAGGGCGTGGTGCGTGCGGTCGTAAGGCCCCCCGCGGATCGATCTGCGGAGGCGGTGACGGTCGCTTCGTTTCTCCTGGAAGGTCCCGCCTACCGCCAGGCTCTCGGGGCCGCCCTCGGGGAAGTCGGTGTGGGGCGCGTTCCACTCTCCGTACGCCGGCCGGTTCATGAGCCGGGCCCACACCTTCTCGGCCGGTGCCTGGATGTGAGCCTCCGTGCTGACTTCGGCCCTGCGACCACCCCTTCGTATCGGGCTACCGTGTCGCGGAACGTAGCCGCAGGGCCCCGAGCATTCAATATTGATGAACCGTCAGAAAGTGTGCGGGGTGCGGGCTCGGGCGCTGGCCTGGGTCAGCCCACCCGCCGTATCGCCGCCGCGTCGAACCGGTCCCAGGCGCGCGGGAGCCTGCTCTCGTCGTGGCAGTGCCAGGCGTCCCAGAACAGGTCGGCGAGCAGTGCGTCCGCCGGGGCGTACACCCGGTACACGTACTGCCTGCCGTCGACGGCGGGCAGGGCCACCAGCCAGCACCCGCTTTCCACGTCGGTGTGGACGTGCCGCGGTGTGCGGCGGTTGCATCCGGGGCGTGGGGCAAGACGGCGCGCGCCCCTGCGGGGAAAACGGCCTGATCTCCTCCGTAAGGAGGAGATTTCGGCCCGACGCGTCCACTTTGTGTGGGACGCCGAAATGCTCCCCGTCGGGGATGACTTCCGTCCGAGGGGCTGATGGGGTAAGGGATGTGCTACCCCGTATTCCCCGTCAGTCCGCCCGTGACCAGGGTGCAGACCGTGCGGGCGGCGATGCCGGACTCAGTGCCGAGCTGGCAGCGGTGGTCGCCGGTGCCCGCCGGAGGGCCGTCCGGGACGGGGACCGGCAGATCGACACCGCCCATCTGCTGCACTCGTTGTTGGAGTCCGACCCGGACGTGCGCGCCGTCATCGGCGACGCCCCGCAGATCGCCCGCCTGCTCGGCTATCTCGTGCAGCGCAGCATCGGTTACGGCCTGCGCTGGCAGAACTCCGTGGAGGACTCTGGCCCGATCGCCGTCGTACCCGACGCCGCACCGAACGACGCCGCACCGAACCGTGCGGAGCCGAAGGGCGCGCAGCCGAACGGCGGGGAGGCGAACGGTGGGGAGACGAAGGGCCCGGAGTCGAATGGGCCCGCGCCGAAGGGCGTGGACCCGCGGGCGGCGGAGGGCTGGTCGCCGCTGGCCTCGGCTGCCATGCAATACGCCGCGACCCGCGCCGCCCTCCGTGGCGAGGACCGCGCCGACGGCACCGACCTGCTCGCGGCCATCGTCGGTGACCCGCAGTCCCGGGCCGTCGAGGTGCTCGGCCGCGCCGGGGTCGACGTGCCCGGCCTCATCGCGCGGATCGACAGCCACTCGGGGGAGTACGCGGCCGAGGGCGGGACGCCCTGAGCGGAGGCCACCCGTCGAGCCGGGGCGGCCCGCCGTCGGGGCAACCTGTCGCCGAGCGCCGAGCGCCGAGCGCCGAGCGCCGAGCGCCGAGCGCCGAGCGCCGAGCGCCGAGCGTCCGGCGAAACCGGCTCCGCGGTCGTGAGGGGAGGCGGGCGGTCGGGTTCGTCCAATCGGTGAGACAGGTGTCAACGGGGGTGACGGTCATGACGTCGCCTGTCATCATGGGCCGGTGCGTACGTCTGAGAGCAGTCCGGGCAGCCAGGGGAAGGGCGTCGGCCTCGGCCTGGCGCTCGGTTCGGCGCTCGCCTTCGGCGGATCCGGTGTCGCGGCCAAGCCGCTGATCGAGGCGGGACTCGATCCGCTGCACGTGGTGTGGCTGCGGGTGGCCGGTGCCGCCCTGGTGATGCTGCCGCTCGCGGTGCGCCACCGCGCCCTGCTGCGCCGCCGCCCCGGACTGCTCGCCGGCTTCGGCCTGCTCGCCGTGGCCGGCGTGCAGGCATGCTACTTCGCCGCGATCTCCCGCATTCCGGTCGGTGTCGCGCTGCTCGTCGAGTACCTCGCCCCCGCCCTGGTACTCGGCTGGGTGCGGTTCGTGCAGCGGCGGCCGGTGACCCGCGCCGCCGCGCTCGGCGTGGTCCTCGCGGCCGGTGGGCTCGCCTGCGTGGTCGAGGTGTGGTCGGGGCTGAGCTTCGACGCCCTCGGACTGCTGCTGGCCCTGGGCGCCGCCTGCTGCCAGGTCGGCTACTTCGTCCTGTCCGACCCGGGCAGCGACGCGGGCGAGGAGGCGCCGGACCCGCTCGGTGTCATCGCGTACGGCCTGCTCGTCGGCGCCGCCGTCCTGACCGTCCTGGTCCGCCCCTGGACCATGGACTGGTCCGTGCTCTTCGGCACCGCGCGGATGCACGGCGTCGCGGTGCCGGCCCTGGCGCTGCTCGCCTGGATCGTCCTGGTCGCCACGGTCGCCGCGTACATCACGGGAGTGCTGGCCGTGCGCCGACTCTCCCCGCCGGTCGCGGGGGTCGTGGCCTGTCTCGAAGCGGTCATCGCAACCGTGCTCGCCTGGGTGCTGCTCGGCGAGCACCTGTCGCCGCCGCAGCTGGCCGGTGGCGTGATCGTGCTGGTCGGCGCCTTCATCGCGCAGTCCTCGACGCCCGCCAGGGGCTCCGCCGAGCCGGTGGCCGGCAGCGGCGCGGAACGCGAGTTGTCGGCTCGGGGGACGGCCGCATAAGGTGCCGGACATGCCTTCGAACGCACGCGTCCTTCCGCCTCCGGCCGCCTGACGGCGGGCCTCCGGACGCCGCGCCCGGCACATCGCCGCCGGGCCGGACGGTGCTGCCCGCAGATGAAGTCCGCGCGACCCGCCTGACCGGGTCGCCTTCCGTACTTCTGCACATCTGCGGAGATATCGCGTGTCGAACCCTGCCTTCGGCCTGCCCGTCGGGCGTGGCCTGCTCTATCTGACCGTCGCCGGTGCCGCCTGGGGCACCGCCGGAGCCGCCGCCTCCCTGGTCTACCGGGCCAGTGACATGGGGGCCATCACCCTGTCCTTCTGGCGCTGCGCCGCCGGGCTCGTGCTGTTGCTCGCCGTCCGGCCGCCGCGCCGCGGCGCCCCGCGTCCGGCCGTCCCCGAAGCGCTCGGCCGCAGGGCCGTGAAGGCGGTCGCCACCGGCCTCGGCCTCGCCGTCTTCCAGACGGCCTACTTCGCGGCCGTGTCCGCCACCGGGCTCGCCGTGGCGACCGTCGTGACCCTGGGCGCCGGACCCGTCCTGATCGCGCTCGGCGCCCGGCTCGCGTTGGGTGAGCGGCTGGGCCGCGGCGGGGCCGCCGCCGCCCTCGGGGCGCTCGCCGGGCTGGCCGTGCTCACCCTCGGCGGCGCGGGCGCGACCGTACGCCCGTCGGGGGTGCTGCTCGCGCTGGCCTCGGCGGGCGGTTACTCCGCCATGACGCTGCTCACCCGCTGGTGGGGCCGGCACGGCGGCGCGGACGCCTCCGGCACGACCGTGTGGGCGTTCGCGGTCACCAGTGTGTGCCTGCTGCCGTTCGCGCTGGCGGACGGGCTCGTCCCGCACACCGCGCATCCCGCGCGGGTCCTGTGGCTGGTGGTCTACATCGCGGCGATCCCCACGGCGCTCGCCTACACCCTCTACTTCGCAGGTGCCGCCGTCGTACGGTCGGCGACCGTCTCGGTGATCATGCTGCTGGAGCCGGTGAGCGCGGCGGTCCTCGCCGTCACGCTGCTCGGCGAGCAGCTGACGGCTCCGACGGTGGCGGGCACCCTCCTGATGCTGGCCTCGGTCGGCGGCCTGGCGGCGGCGGAGGCGCGGGCCGCCCGCCGAACGGAGGGCGGCCCGGCGTCGGCCTGAAGGTCCGGCCGACTTCCGGCGCCCCGGCCGTGACTTCCGGGCCCGGCCGGTCTCCGGGCGTCCGGCCGGGTGTTCCGGCCCCGCGGCGTCGCACCAGATGCTCCGGCGGCGTCGCACCGGGTGCTCCCGCGCCGTCCCGGCACGCGGGCCGCGCCGCGCCGCGCTGTCGGCGCCGAGACGATCGGAACTCTCCCGGGACAGCGTCACAGGGCCTTGAGGTAACCGGGGAGTTCGATGCCGGGGGCCAGGTCGGGGTTGCGGAGCGGGGCGTCGTAGCCCTTGTGCAGCGGGACGACGCCCGCCCAGTGGGGGAGGGCCAGGTCCTCGGGATCGTCGTTCGCGGCGCCGGCGCGGACCTTGGCGGAGACCTCGTCCAGGTCCAGCCGGATCACCGCGGTGGCGGCCAGCTCCTTCTTGTTCGCGGGCCGGGAGTCGGCCGCGCGGCCCGGGACGGCCTGGTCGACCAGCGCGTCCAGGGCCAGCCGCCGCTCCTCGGGGTCCGTGACCTCGTGGGCGGTGCCGTGCACCACCACGGAGCGGTAGTTGATCGAGTGATGGAAGGCGGACCGGGCCAGGACCAGACCGTCCACATGGGTCACCGTCAGACAGACCGGGAGCCCGCCATCGGCCTGCCCCGTCATCCGCAGTGGGCGCGAACCGGTGGAGCCGTGGACGTAGAGCCGCTCGCCGACCCGGCCGTACAGCGTCGGCAGCACCACCGGCGCGCCGTCGCGGACGAAACCGAGGTGGCAGACGTACCCCTCGTCGAGTATCGCGTGCACCAGGTCGCGGTCGTACGACGCCCGGTCCGCGGAGCGCGTGGGGACGGTGCGGTCGGTCGGGGTGTAGGCGGCGGGCTGCGGCGGTGTCGGCTGGGGCCCCTGCATGGCGGTCTCCATTGCACTAGTGCATAATGTTGTTTGTGCTAGGAGAGTATCCGATCGAAGGACGTGGCGCAGCGGAGATCTCCGCGAGCGTCGAGCGCGCGGTGGGCGACGGCCGCCTGGAACCGGGCCAACTTCTGCCGGCCATGCGGGAGTTGGCGGCCACTTTGGGCGTCAATCCCAACACCGTGGCCGCCGCCTACCGCACCCTGCGCGAGCGCGGGGTCATCGAGACCGCCGGCCGCCGGGGCAGCCGGATCCGACCCACGCCCGCCACGACCGGCCGTGAGCAGCTGCCCGTGGCCGTGCCGCCCGGGGTGCGTGACCTGTCCGACGGCAACCCGGATCCCGCGCTGCTGCCACCGCTCGCGCCCGCCCTCGCGGCGGTCGCGGAGGCGGGGGACAGGGGGCCGGTCCTGTACGGCGCCGAGCCGGTGGAGCCGGAACTGGCCCGGATCGCGCGGGCCGAACTCGATGCCGACGGCGTGCCCGACGGGCCACTCGCGGTGGCGTCCGGCTCGCTGGACGCGGTGGAACGGGTCCTCGTCGCCCACCTGAAACCGGGCGACCCGGTCGCCGTGGAGGACCCCGGCTGGGGCCGCACCCTGGACCTGGTGCCCGCGCTCGGGCTGCGCACGGTTCCCGTGGGCGTCGACGACGACGGGCCGCTCGTGGACGACCTGCGCCGCGCCCTGGAGTCCGGCGCGCGTGCGCTGATCGTCACGGATCGCGCCCAGAACCCCACCGGCGCCGCGGTGAGCGCCGCACGCGCGCGTACCCTGCGATCCGTGCTGCGCGCGCACCCGCACACCCTGCTGATCGAGGACGACCACGGCCACGGCATCGTCGATCTGCCGCTGCACCCGCTGGCGGGCGGCACCCACCACTGGGCCCTCGTCCGCTCGGTGGCCAAGGCGTACGGCCCCGATCTGCGGCTCGCCGTCCTCACCGGCGACTTTGTCACGGTCGACCGGGTCAGGGGCCGGCAGCGGCTGGGGCCGGGCTGGGTCAGTCGCCTGGTGCAGCGCGCGGTGGTCCGGCTGTGGACGGACGGCGCGGTGGACGGGCCGACGGTGGCGGCGGCCTACCGGGCCCGCCGGGATCCGCTCCTCGACGCGCTCGCGGAGCGCGGGGTCCGTGCCCACGGACGTAGCGGCATGAATGTCTGGATCCCCGTCCCCGACGAGACCGGCGCGGTCGCCCGCCTCCTGCACGCCGGCTGGGCCGTCGCCCCGGGCGCCCGGTTCCGTCTCGCCGCCCCACCCGCCATCCGCATCACCGTCTCCACGCTCGCGGAGCAGGAGACCGTACCGCTGGCGGACGCCGTCGCGGCGGCCCTGGCACCGGCCCCCTCCCGGAGCTACGTCTAGCCCCGGCGCGAAGTACGGGTCCGGCCCGCCGTCGCCTCCGGCTTCGGCGTGCGGGGTTTCGGGCGGGTGCGGGGTTTCGGGCGGGCCTGGGTGAGGGCCGCGCCCGCCACCACGATCACCGCCCCCACCGGCGTCGTCCAGGTCGGCGACTCGCCCAGGACCGCGACGCCCGCGGCGGTGGCGATGACCGGGATGAAGTAGGTGACCAGTTGGGCCGTCGTGGGCCCCACCTCGGCGACCAGGCCGTACTGCACGAGGACGGCCAGACCGGTGCCGAGCGCGCCCAGGGCGGCGACGGCGAGCAGCGGGACGAGCGGGAAGCGGCTCGGGAGGGATGTGAACAGGGGCGTGACGACGGCCAGTTGGATCGTTGCGAGGAGCAGTTGCGCGCCCGTCATCGACAGATGCGAGCCGCCGGTCCCGGCCAGCGTGCGGCGGACGTAGATCCAGCCGACCGGGTAGCTGAGCGATGCCAGCAGCGCCATCGCCGTACCCGTGGCGTCCAGGCCGTGGAAGCCCTGCCAGGCGCCGAGGACGGTCAGGACCCCGAGGAAACCGAGACCGAGCCCCGCGACCCGCAGCCGTGTCGGGCGGTCCTCGCGGAGCGCGACCAGGGACAGGGCCATGCCCCACAGGGGCGAGGTCGCGTTGCAGATGCCGGCCAGCGTGGACGGGATCGTCAGCTCCGCGTACGCGAACAAGGAGAAGGGCAGGGCGTTCAGCAGGAACGCGGCGACCGTCAGACGGAGCCAGATGCGTGCCCCGTGCGGCAGCCGCTCCCGCCTCACCGCCATCGCCGCCACGAGCACCGCCGCACCGAACACCAGTCGGCCCAGCGTGACCTGGAACGGCGCGTAGCCCTCCGTGCCCACCTTGATCAGCAGGAAGCTGAAGCCCCAGATCAGCGACAGCGCGCCGAACCGGAGGCGCCAGCCCAGGCGGGGGCAAGGAACGGAGGCGGGGCGGACCTCGGACCGGGAGGTGGTGACGGTGGTCATGGGCGCAACGATGCGATAGCCCACCTCGTAGCACAATCGAGATTTTTCACCGAATACTTCTTAGTATTGCTTACATGTTGAATCTGGAGCGCCTGCGCACGCTCGACGCCCTCGCCCGGCACGGCTCGGTCAGCGGGGCGGCCGAGGCACTGCACGTCACCACCTCCGCCGTCTCGCAGCAGCTGGGCAAGCTGGAGCGGGAGGTCGGGCAGCAGCTCCTCGCCAGAAACGGGCGGGGCGTGCGCCTCACGGACGCGGGCCGACTGCTCTCGGAGCACGCGGCCCGCATCCTCTCCCAGGTGGAACTGGCCCAGTCGGACCTGGAGGCGCACCGCGGTCAGGTGGTCGGCGAACTCCGGCTCTCCGCGTTCCCGACCGCCGCCCGCGGGCTGTTCCCCACCGCGCTCGCGGCCCTGCGCGCCCGGCACCCGGCGCTGCGGGTGCGCTCGTGCGAGCTGGAACCGGAGCACGGCGTCGCCGGGGTGGTGCGCGGCGACCTCGACCTCGCCGTCGTCCTGGACTGGTACAACAAGCCGATGCCGGTCCCGGACGGGCTGGTGAAGGCGCCCCTGCTGGACGATCCCGCCGATGTCGCCATGCCCGCCGGCCACCGGCACGCGGAGCGCTCGGAGGTGGATCTCGCGGAGTTCGCCGACGACGAATGGATCACCTGGGGCCAGGGCGAGTTCTGCCACGAGTGGCTGGTCTTCACGCTGCGCTCGCGGGGCGTGGAACCGATCGTCGGCCACCGCGCCGCCGAGACACACACCCAACTGGGCCTGGTCGCCGCCGGATTGGGCGTGTGCATCGCCCCGCGGCTGGGGCGGCACCCGGTACCGCCCGGTGTCGTCATGGTCCCGCTCACCCAACGGGTGCGCCGTCATGTGTACGTCGTCTGGCGGGCCGACGCCGACCGCCGCCCGTCGATCCGGGCGGCGGTCCAGGCACTGCGGACGGCGGCGGAAACGGTGGACTGAGCCCGGTCGATCGGCCCTAGGGCTTGCCCAGTTTGCGGAAGTCCCAGGAGACGATCTTCTCCGGGGTCAGCCGCGCCCAGGCGTGCCGACCGTCGTGCGGAAGCTCGTCGAGACCGAAGTTCTTGCGAGCGAACAGGGTTTCCGGGGTGTCGAGTTCGGCGCACAGCTCGCCGGTGCGCGGGACCTCGCCGACGAACTCCACGGTGCCGGACAGCTCGACACCGCGCAGTTGGTCGTACTCCTCGCCCGAGTCCACCACGACCGCCACCCGCGGATCGCGGCGCAGTTCGGACCACCGTTTGCTGCGCACCACCGAGTACAGCCACAACGAGGTGCCGTCCCAGGCGAACCAGAGCGCGCTGACGTGCGGTGCGCCGTTCGCGGAGACGGTGGCGACCCGGCAGGTGCGCTGGCCGGTGAGGAACTCGTCCAGTTCACCGGGCGTCATCATGATCTTCCGGCCGCGGCGTTGAGCGACGGTCATAAGGCCCCCTTCTTCCCCTCTCGGGCAATGCTGGTCAGTCTCGCCCGCCCCGCACCTCCGTGGAAGGGGGCGTCATACCGTCCGACGAACGGCTCGGTGAACTCCTTGATCTCACGGGCACCTTGCTGCTCACCGTGGGGTGCCGACAGGGCGTCCAGCTGATCCACGTCATCGTCGAGCGCCGCCCGGACGGCCGGGGCGCCGGCCGCGATGCACGGTTGTTCCGCGCGGCTGCCCGTGCAGCAGCAGGCCGGGACCGCCGCGGTGCGCGTCGCGCCCCGGATCGAGGTGGCCGAGCAGGACATCGTCGTACGGCGCCTGCACGGTCTGTCGCCCATCCAGGGCACCGAGGTCGACGCGCTGTTGCGCAACCTGGGCTGCCGCACGCTGACCGTCACCGGCGTCTCGGCCGACGTCGCGATCTCCAACGCGGTCTTCGACGCCGTGAACCGCGACTCCACCGCCGTCGTGCCCGCCGACGCCATCGCGGGGGTGCCCGCCGACTACACCCCCGTGCCGATCCGCCACACCCTCGCACTGGTTGCCACGGTCGTGACTACCGACAAGGTGCTCGGCACGGTCGTGACCAACGACGAGGTGCTGGGCTGCCTCAAGCGGCGGCGGCGCCGGGCCTGAGCCTCACGCGAGCGCGATCTCGTCCCCGGACACCGTGATGTTCTGGGCGGGCAGCGGCTGGGTGGCGGGGCCGCTCTGCACCTTGCCGTCCGCGACGGAGAATCTGCTGTTGTGACACGGACAGAGGATCGCGCCGTCGGCGACACTGCCCACCGCACAGCCACGGTGGGTGCACTTCGACGAGAACGCCTTGAACTGTCCGGCCGTCGGCTGTGTGACCACCACGCCCTGGTCCTTGAAGATCTTGCCGCCGCCCTCCGGGATCTCGGAGGTCTTCGCGAGTACGGTGCCGGCGGCCGGGGCGGACGAGTCGGAGCCGCTGTCCGATCCACAGGCGGTCAGCGCGAGGGAGAGCCCCGCCGCTCCGGCCGCCGCGACGACGGTACGACGGGTCGGCGCCGCCATGGGATCGAGCGATGCGCTGGTCATGAGGGGATTCCCTTCCGCGGAGCTGTCTCGTGATCCATCCAGGGGTACGGCCCACAGGGGCCGCCCGTTCAGCCTGATCGCGCGAGGAACGCCGCACGTTCACGCCGGGAGGAATGGCAATTCCCGGTCCGGGACCGCGCAGTGGTCCAGCAGTGGTCCAGTAGTCTCCTCAGTCTTCTCGCGCCCGCCCGCGAGCCTGCGAGGCACGAACCGGCTTGCCGGGGATACGGCCCAGACGGCGCTGACCGGGCGGACGGCAGGGCGGATGACCGGGCGCGCATGTTGCCGGGCCTGCCCCGGCGTGGGGCCCTGTCAACGGTCCCGCACCGCAGAGCGCGGTGAATGTGACGTGGACGTACCGGGCGGCGTCAGAGGTTCGGGAGTTTCGCGGAAGCGGTTCGTCCAGTACACGGTGTGGTCCAGACAGACGGACTCGGACGCTCGCCCGCCTGGGAGCGGTTGACGACTTGCTGACCTGCGGGCGGCTCCAGTACGGAAGGCGGACGGCGGCACCGACGCCCCGGTCGCCTTTGGCGGCCCAGCACTCCATGTCGGCTTCGGCAAGGCGTCGATGATGCCGTGCGTTCGGGCGGCCTTCCTGCGGCTCTCGGCGGCGTGTGGTTGGGTCGTGGGTATGGGTCCATCCCCGCGCCTGCGGGGATGACCCCTAGCTCGTCACCCTGGTGTGATCAGGGCCCACAACCCACCGTCACGATCCAAGGTCGAGTACCGCCTCACAAACAGCCGAATGGTCTCACCGGTTGCGTCTCAAGAGCGCACTTCAGCAAGACTGTGTTACGAGCTCTATGCGGATGGTGGCGGAGTCCAGTGCGGCAGTGGCAAGAGCGAAGCCAGCACTTAGCAGACGCCTGCTCTATTCGGCTGTTTTGCTGTCCAGTTGATGTCTCAAAGGGACTCCCGGTGTCGGCTGTCGTGGCGATTTGCTGACGGCAGACACATCGGAGCCGCAAAGGTCTGGAACGCAAGCTGTGAGCAAGTCAACCTTGAGCGGTGACCAGGTCGGCCGTGCTGAATGAGGTTTTCTCGGCGAAATGATCTCCGCGAAGCAGGCTGATCGGCGCATGTCGGGATGGATCGGTCCGGGCGGCCCCAGCTCTGGACAGACGTA